>JBJEUC010000406.1:0-2362 GCA_051883635.1 Candidatus Fimadaptatus sp. | reverse complement strand
CCGCCTACATGGGCAGCGACAACCCCGACACCGTGGCCAAGAACTGGTCCGCGATGCACGACTACCTGCTGGAGAACTTCAACGTCGACATAAGCCTGCTCGTGTATGACAACGATGCCACTGAGCGGCTCAACCTGATGCTGTCCTCCAACGACTATCCCGAGGTGGTAATGGCCTCCATAATCAACTCCACCCAGTGGATAGAGCAGGGCCGCGCCGTTGACCTGGCGCCCTACATCGAGTCGGATACCTGCAAGGACCTGGTGGCCCGCTACGGCAAGTACCTGGAGCGCCTGTACGACGAGGAAGGTCACGTATACGCGCTGGCCAACAGCTGGGGCATGTCCCAGTGGGCCGACTACGCGCCGCAGGTGCGCTACGACTGGTACGTCGAGGCCGGCAGCCCCGACGTGTCCACCCCCGAGGCGTACTACGAGGCCCTCAAGGCCATGATAGCCAACCATCCCACCAACGCCAATGGCGAGCAGACCTATGCTATCGGCGGCTACGTCGATTCCAGCTACTCGGTAGTGCGCACCTGGCTGTCCATGTGGGGCATAAAGAAGTTCTGGAAGTATGACGACGAGAACAACCTGACCTACTGGGCCTTCACCGATGAGGGCATGGACATGGTCAAGTTCATCAACCAGATAAACCAGGACGGCCTGCTCGATCCCGACATATTCTCCATGGAGAGCAAGGAGTTCGGCGACCGCGTGACCAACGAGCGCTACGCCGGCTTCATAGGCAACTGGTGGATATGCGGTACCTACGGCCACGAGAAGTGGAACGGCATCTACGGCGACGCCTACAACGAGAACATGCGCTACTATCACGTGAACTCCGCCGCCGAGGGCAAGACCGCTACCTACAACGCCAAGAGCACCAACGGCTCCCGCTGCATAGTGACCGACAAGGCCGCCGATGTTGAGAGCATAATGAAGTGGTTCAACTTTGAGAACACCGACCTGGGCACCCGCCTGGTAGGCTACGGCCTGCCCAACGAGGCCGGCTCCGTATGGAACGTCGCCGACGACGGCTCCTGGGAGTATGTTCCGGAAAAGGTCCAGCAGATAACCACCGACACCTCCACCTTCGACTGGACCGCGCTCGAGGAGCTGGGCGGTCAGTGCCTGGCCGTAATGTCCTCCGGCGTTGAGCCCCTGGCCGACGGCACCTACTTCTGGTTCGACCAGTCCAACGTGGACAAGTGGAAGGTCGAAAAGGACCGCAACCTGCAGGGCACCTTCTATGATTCGGGCGCGTTCGACATCATACAGCTGCCGACCGATACCGATCTGCCCACCATCAAGACCGAGACCCAGGATATCGCCATGACCGCGCTGGCACGCGCCATCTACGCCGAGACCACCGAGGAGGCCGAGGCCATCATACTGCAGTGCCGCGAGGATCTCGAGGACGCCGATATCCAGCAGCTGGCCGATTACTACACCGAGCAGTACAAGTACTACGCGGAGAAGTGGGGCCTGTAATCCAAATACGCGCGGACGGGGGACTCCGGTTCCCCGCCGCTGCATTTAAGCACCTGTTCCCATAAGACCCAATCCGGCCGCGCGGCGGCGTGCGAAGGATCGCAGCCTCCGCGCGCCGCCGCGCAGGTCTGCGCGCGCAAGGAGTGATTTATCATTATGAACAGAGCCGAGACCCGTTCGCGCGGGGCCCAGCCGGTCGCGGCAAGGCTCCGCCGCCGCCTTCGCAGGGAAGGCGAGCTGTGGGTGATAACCATCGCAATGCTCATATGGCTGGCCGTCATATGTTATTACCCCATGTACGGGCTGGTGATAGCCTTCAAGCAGTACAAGCCCGGCATGGATATCTGGAGCTGTGAGTGGGTGGGCTTCAAGTACTTTGCCAAGTTCATAGGTTCCAACTGGTTCCCCAAGGTGATGCGCAACACGCTGGCCATAAGCGGCCTGCAGCTGCTGTTCGGCTTCCCCGCCCCGGTGCTGCTGGCGGTGCTGCTCAACGAGGTGCGCTTTACCGGGTTCAAGCGCACGGTGCAGACCATCTCCTACCTGCCGCACTTCATATCGTGGGTGGTGGCGGCGTCGCTGATATTCTCCATACTCAGCTCGGAGGGCCTGCTCAACAAGCTGCTCATGCAGATGGGCCTGATAAGGAAGAACGTGAACTGGCTGAGCGTGGGCGAATACTTCTGGCCCATACTTACGGTGGCCAATATATGGAAATCGGTGGGCTTTTCGTCCATAATGTACCTGTCCGCCATTGCCGGAATAGACGGCGAGCTGTACCAGGCGGGCGCGGTGGACGGGCTCAACCGCGTGGGCATGGTGTGGCACGTGACATTGCCGGGCATACGCACCACCATAGTGCTGCTGGG
>JBJEUC010000405.1:0-9702 GCA_051883635.1 Candidatus Fimadaptatus sp. | reverse complement strand
AATCCGGCATCGCATGAATATATGCATGGACGCGCTATATCACCAGTACGCCCAGCGAAACGAGTATAAGGCTTGCGACCACGTTGCCAATAAGTATTAGGGGCAGCGCGTACTTTATGCGTATGTCCAGCAGGGTAGCAATGGCCGAGCCCATCCATACGCCGGTGGTGGGTATGGGTATGGCCACAAAGAGGAACAGGAATATCAGGCTGCTTTCGGAGATGCGGCCCTTCTTCTTCATCGCGCGGCGCTCGAACCAGTCGGCATAGGCGTGGCAGGGCTTGTAGGGCAGGCTGCGCAGCCAGCGCAGCGCGGGCTTGAGCAGCCACATTATGAAGGGCACGGGCAGGGACGAGCCCAGCACGGCGGCGATGAACGCTTCCCATCCGTTCAGCCCCCATACCAGCCCCATGGGAATGGCGCCCTTGACCTCGATTATCGGCAGCATGGCCACGAGCGCGACCTTTATCAGACTGCCTATTTCTGCAAGCGGATTCATATTACCTCCATAGCGATAATGTGTGCGGACGGCCCAGGGCCTCCCTGCGGGCGCGCCCGGACGGCGCAGGCCCGATGTGTCCATTATAGCATACAGGGCCTGCGCTGCGCCGAAGGTTTGTGAAAATAATGTGGGTTTATTTATGGCGGGCGGGCGCGGGGCTTGACAGCGCGGGCGCTTTGGCGTATCCTTGTGGCGGTAATTGCGCCGTGCGCGCTGTGAGGTGGGGCATATGAAGAAGGTGCTGGGCGCAATGCGCCGCTGCTGCGAGGACTTTGACATGATAAGCCCGGGCGACCGCATCGCCGTGGGCGTATCGGGCGGCAAGGACAGCCTGCTGCTGCTGTATGCGCTGAGCCTGTACAGGATGTACATGAAGATACCCTTCGAGATAGAGGCCATGACACTGGGCATAGGCCTTGAGCAGGCCGACTATTCGCCGGTGGCGGCGCTGTGCGAAAAGCTGGGCGTGCCCTATACGCTCAAGCCCACCGACATATCGGACATAATCTTCAACCAGCGCCACGAGAAGAACCCCTGCGCGCTGTGCGCCAAGATGCGCCGGGGCGCGCTCAACGACCTGGCCGTGGAGCGCGGCTGCAACAAGGTGGCGCTGGGCCATCACCGCGACGATGCGCTGGAAACGCTGCTGCTGAGCCTGTTCTACGAGGGGCGGCTGCATACCTTTCAGCCGGTCACGCAGCTGAGCCGCTCCGGGCTCACCGTGATACGGCCCCTGCTGTACGTGAGCGAGAAGTACGTGATAGGCATGGCGCGCAGGCTGGAGCTGCCGGTGGTCAAGTCCACCTGCCCCGCCAACGGCTACACCAAGCGGCAGGAGATGAAGGAGCTGCTGGACTACATCTGCCAGCGCATACCCAACGCCCGCCAGTACATGCTGCACGCCCTGCGCGACAGCGACCAGTACGGCCTGTGGGACAGGCCCGCGCGCGAAAAATGAGCGCGGAAAGGCGCTTGCATCATTGCCGCCGGTATGGTATAATATGCGGGTAAACTGAATACGTACACAAACGACACATGTAGTGCTCTGCACGTAAATCTGATCACGGTAGCTGTGTTTATCGGATCTCGCGGGCGGGGGCTGCATGTGCCGTTTTTGTGTGCGCAAAAAACGGGAGGGTCGACCATGCCGGAAAGTCGCTTTGAAAGGCTCATATTCGCATTGCTCACGGTAGTCGTAACGGTACACGCATACGTGTTTTACAGCCTGTATGTGGTGAACGGACAGACGCTCATGGCCGTAAACGGCGCGGCGAGCGTCATGGAGGCGCTCAGGCTGCAGGGCGGAGTGTACATGATGGGGCGCATGCTGCCCATATGGGCGGTGGTGCTGGTCGAGTTTGCGTGCGCCTGCGCGCTGGAGGTGCTCGTGGGCAGCCCCATGTCCTTCCGCCTGGCGGCGCGCGCGTTCGACCCCGCCTCCACGCATCCGGTGCTGTTTGAAAGCGCGATAATATGCGCCACGGTGGGCATAATGTGCCCCGCCATGAGCCTCATCGCCGCGGCGCTGTACTATCCGTACTATCAGGGCTTCAGCATCGCGGCGCTGGCGGCGCTGTGGGTAAAGCTGGTCTGCGTGAACTTCCCGTTCGCGTTCTTCAGCCAGCTGTTCTTCATCCAGCCCCTGGTGCGGCGGGTGTTCAGGGCGCTCATGCGGCCCTCGCGCGGCGCGAAAGCTTAATGAACGATTAGAAATCGCTGCCGGTTGGATTAACTGGCAGCATATGCCATTGACATAAGTCGCATTGGAGTGTAGTATTAGCTTGCAACCAATACTACACTTCAATGCGACTAACCTTTATGGAGGAATATGATATGGCGGACATCCGCGAAGAGCTGGCCTCGGCGATAGCCGAAAAGTATCTGGAGCTGGAGGCGCTGAGCCGACAGGCGGGCGCGTATGGCGCTATGCGGCTGGATTGGGCGCGCTACGGCGAGGATGGACTGGACGAGGTGCTGGAGGCCTTCTGCGAGGGGCTGGACGAGTTCGACCGGCAGCTGAGCGGCGCGCTGAGCGACGGCGACTATGTGCGTGCGGCGCTGGAGGGCATAATGGAGCAGCGCGGCATGGACGACGAGCAGCGCGCCCGCTTCCTGGGCACGGTGAAGGCTTTCGCCGAGCAGTCGGGCCCGGAGCGGCTGATGGACCTGGCCGAGGGCCGGAGCGACAGCGTGCTGCGCGCGCTGATGCGCATGAGCGAAACGGCGCCCGGCGGGGAGCAGAGCGCCGAGGGCGCGCTGGACGAGATATGCCGCCGGGCGGACAGGAGCGCGCGGCCCGACTTCAAGCACATGGAGGGCGAGCGGGCCGACGAGCTGCTGCGCTGCTACGCGGCCTACTGCGTGCTGCGCGACGGCAGGGTGGAGGGCGAGAGCCTGAACGGGGGGTGCCTGAGGCTTATAGGCTCCACCGTGCGCGCGGGCAGGCAGCAGTCCGAGACGCTGCTGGGGCGCGAGGAGGGGCGCATCACGGGGGAGCGCGCCGCCGAGGTGCTGCGCGCGATAGCCGAGGTGCTGCTGGTGGCGCTGGCGCTGTTCGTGAGCGGTGCGGCGGGCGTGTGGACCGCGATGAGCATAATGGGGCTGGCGGGGCTGCTGGTGGGCGTGACCGGCGCGCTGAGCAAGGCAGCGCTCATGCTGGCGCTGGCGTTTGCGCTGCCGGCGGGCGTCAAGGTCACCTGCGACGCGCTCAAGCTGTGCGCAAAGGCCGGAGAGTGGCTGGAGCGCGTGGCGCTGGAGCCCGGCGCGGCGCGCGTGGCCGGTATGGTGAACGAGGGCTGCGCGTGGCTGGACGAGAAGGTCGCGCCCGCCGTGCGCGGAGCCTGGCAGGGCGCGTGTGCGGCCGGACGCGGGGCCTACGACAGTCTGCGGCCGCGCGTGGACGAGGCGGTCGAGGGCGTGCGCCGGAGCGCGGGCGCGGCCTGGGAGAGCGTAAAGCCCCATCTGGACAGGGCGGCCGGCGAGGCGGTGGGCTGGATGGAGCAGACGGCGGAGGACATGGGCGGCGCGCTGACGCGGCTCATGAGCGCGCTGCGCATGGACGGCGGCGAGGGCCGGGCGTGACGGGAGGCGGCAATGGAGTACTTGACGGTGAAGGACGTGGCCGCGCTGGTGCGGCGCAACGAGGAGACCATACGCCGCATGATACGCGCGCGCAAGCTGGACGTGACGCTGGAGGGCAACAACCGCCGCCAGGGCTATATGATACCGGTGGAGCAGCTCACGAGCAACTGGGACATATCGCCCGAGGAGGTGCAGCGCTATCTGGACGAGCGCCGCGCGCACAGCGAGGCCGAAGCGCCCGCGCGCATGCCGCTGGGGCCCGGGCGGCCGCAGCCGGAAGAGCGCGCTGCGCGGGAGGATACCGACGATATGGTCAGGAGCGTGCTGAGGCGCAGCGAAGAGCTGATAGCGCGGGAGATGAAGTGCGTGGCCGAGCGGGCCAGGGGAGCAAATACTGAGAGTGGGGATGAGGACGGCATGAGCGGAGAGCGCAACAAGTGGGTAAATACCGATGGACGGGAAGCTGAGCAGGAGCCCTTCGGCGCGCAGGAGCAGCGCGCGGATACGGACGGGAGCCAGCGCGAATGGCACATCGACGGCAATCTGGGCGCCGATCTCGCCGCCGCGGGGGAGCGCGTGAGCGAGATAATCGGCGACGCTTACAGGCAGATACGCAGCGCGCTCGACCAGGCCGGGGCGGGCGGCGCGGCCGCGCCGGAGCAGGCCGCTTCGGCGCAGCATGAGCCCGCCTGCGACGCGGGCGAGGGCAGCACCGCCGAGCGCGTCCGCAGGGCGCGGGAGCGCAGTCAGGCCGCGATACGCCGCAGCATAGACGGCGCTCAGGCCGATGACGGCGGCGCGGCGGATAGCCGCAGCGCGGACGCGGCGGAGGGCCGCGGCACGGGCGGCTGGGCCGACAACATACGGCCGCTTCGGGACGCGCGCCGTACCGTGGTGGAGGAAGCGCCCCAGCCCGCGCAGAGCGAGCAGCCCGCGCAGGCGTTCGACGGGCCCGCGCCGGAGGTCGGCAGCGCCCGGGCCGCCGGGCTGGACTTCGAGGTGCCCGAGGTCACGCGCGCCGGGCTGGACGGCGAGGACAACGCCTCATACCGGCTGCTCAAGGAGGCGCGGCGCGCGGTGGAGGAGCGCATGCGCGCCTGGCAGGGTGGGGATAGCGCCGAGGCGCAGCACGAAGCGTGGCACGCGGACGAGGAGCGCATGAGCGCGGCGCAGCCCGCGACCGATGTGGAGTTTGCCGCGGAGCCGTGCGGCGGCCCGTCGGAGGATGCCCCGAACGCGGCCGCGCCCGCAGCGGAGCCCGCGCCCTGCGCGCAGGAGCAGCCCGCCGCGACGGACGCCGTGCCGCAGCTGCCCACGCGCGACGAGGACGCCATGCAGCGCCGCATAGACGAGCTGGAGGCGCAGCTGGCCCGGCTGAGCGGGCAGCTGGAGCGCCTTACCGGCAGGCTGCTGGGCGAGGACAAGGACAAGTAAGCGATGATATGCCCGCGCGGCCTGTGCGCGGCGCGGGGGTATGTGGCAGAGCGCCTTTGCACTATGCAAGGGCGCTCTGTTGTTTGTCAAGGTGATGGGGCAGTGGGCGAACGGGGGAGATTGCTCATGCGTCGGGCTTCCGCGCATTGCAGTTCGGCTTGAATCCGTCGTATGTCCGGGCGATGGAAACGCAAGGGGCGGGCTCTTCTTCATGGGGCAAACGCTTAAGGCGCCGCTGCGGGTTGTCAGGATGATTGGCCAAGCGGGTTAGCGTGGGAGCAGGCCCCCACGTCGGGCTTCCGCGCATTGCGGTTCCGCTTGAATCAGGCGGATGTCCGGGCGATGGAATCGCAAGAGGCGGGGGTTCTTCTTCATGAGGGCAAACGCCCTTCCGAAGGAATGGCTGCGCTGGAGACGCATACGCCGCCGGAAACGATTTGGGCGCGTGAGGGTCTCAGCCCACTTGCGCCCTAACGGGGCTTTTCCGCTAAAACAGGCAGAGCGCCTTTGCACTATGCAAAGGCGCTCTGCGGTTTATCAAAGCGATTGGCCAAGCGGGTTAGCGTGGGAGCAGGCCCCCACGTCGGGCCTTCGCGCATTGCGATTCGGCTTGAATCCGTCGTATGTCCGGGCAATGGAATCGCAAGGGGCGGGGTTCTTCTTCATGGGGCAAACGCCCTTCCAGAGGAAGGGCCGCGCTTATGGCATACACGCCGCCGGAACTGATGTGAGCCTGTCCGCGGGTATATGAAAGCAGAGCGCCTTTGCGATATGCAATGGCGCTCTGCGGTTTGTCAGGAAGGGTCTGGCAGACGGGCCATCCCGCCTGCCGCACGTCAGTCAAACAGGCACATGCCGAAGTACGTGACCGTGTTTTCGCCGTTTATGTACTTCATGCCGCACTTGCCGCACAGCCGGCTCACGTTCATGCAGTAGGCCTCCAGCGAGCTGAGCGCCTTGTCCGGGAAGCGGCAGGGCTCGCCCGTGACCTGGGCGCACTGGGCGCAGATGTTGCAGCCGCCCGCCGTCAGCAGCAGATGCCGCCCCAGCGAGGGCGTTATCGCGGCGAATATGTCGGCGCATACGCGGCTGTGGCGCTCGCCCGCGCGCGTCATGCCCTCAAAGTCGAACGAGTCCTCTATCGGCGTCACGGTCTGGAAAAACAGCGCGTGCGCGTAGCTGCCCGCCCGGGCGATGAGCTCCTCAGGCTCGCCCACATGGGGCGGACAGGCATAGTTGCGCCCGTAGCCGCCGCAGGCGTTGGCCGCGCAGTAGGCGCGCAGCTCCTTGTCAAAGGGTATTATGCCCGTGTCCACTATGCGCGCGTCGGCCGCGCCCAGCTCCAGGCACTTGGCAAGCATCTCCTGGTCGTTCATTGCATTTGCTCCTTTGGGCGGTCATATGTGCAGCCGCCCGACGAATTTTTCTATGCGCTCAAGCGCTATGCGCAGCTTGTCCATCGACGTAGCGTAGGAGCAGCGTATGTGCCCCTCGCCCGCCGCGCCGAAGGCCGTGCCGGGTACGCAGGCGACCTTCTCCTCGCTGAGCAGCCGGTGGCAGAACTCCCCCGAGCTCATGCCGGTGGCGGCTATGGAGGGGAACACGTAGAACGCGCCCAGCGGCTCGAAGCACTCAAGCCCCATGTCGTTGAAGCCCTTTACCATAATGCGGCGGCGGCGGTCGTATTCGCGCGTCATCTCGCGCACCTTGGCAAAGTCGGTATCGAAGCCGTCGCGCAGGCCCTCCAGCGCGGCGGCCTGGGCCGCGGTGGGCGCGCACATTATCGTGAACTGGTGTATCTTGACCAGCGCCTTCATCATCTCCGCCGGGGCGCAGGCGTAGCCTATGCGCCAGCCCGTCATCGCGAAGGCCTTGGAAAAGCCGTTCAGCGTCACGGTGCGCTCCCGCATGCCGTCTATCGAGGCAAAGCTCACATGGCGCGCGCCGCCGTAGGTCAGCTCGGAGTATATCTCGTCGGATATCACGAATATGTCGGTGCCGCGCAGCACGTCGGCGATGGCCTCCATCTCGGCGCGCGTGAGTATGGCGCCGGTGGGGTTGTTGGGGTAGGGCAGTATCAGCGCCTTGGTGCGGGGCGTGATGGCGGCGCGCACGGTCTCGGCGGTCAGCTTGAACGAATCGCTGGCGCGCGTGGTCAGCGGCACCGGCACGGCCCCGGCGAACACTATGCCGGGCTGATAGGACACATAGGCCGGGTCGGGCACCATCACCTCGTCGCCGGGCTCGCATATGGCCCTGAGCGCCAGGTCTATGCCCTCGCTTGCGCCTATGGTCACGCATATCTCGTTTTCGGGCGCATAGCTCACGCCGCAGCGCTCCTCAAGGTAGCGGGCTATGGCGCGGCGCAGCTCGATGGTGCCCCAGTTGGAGGTGTAGTGGGTCTGCCCCTGTTCGAGCGAGTATATGGCGGCCTCGCGCATGTTCCAGGGGGTCACAAAGTCCGGCTCGCCCACGCCCAGCGATATCGCGTCCTTCATGGTGGACACTATGTCGAAGAACTTGCGTATGCCCGAGGGGGGAGTGGCCAGCACGCGCTGGCACATGAGCTTTTCGTAATTCACGGCGACACCGCCAATCTACGGTCCTGGCGCTCGCCCTCCTCGAATATCACGCCGTCCTCCTTGTACTTCTTGAGCATGAAGTGGGTGGCGGTGGATATCACCGAATCCAGCGTGGAGAGCTTTTCGGCCACGAAGAAGGCCAGCTGGCGCATCGTGCGGGCCTCGACCAGCACGCACAGGTCGTAGCCGCCGCTCATCAGGTAGACCGAGCGCACCTCCTCGTAGCGGTATATGCGCGAGGCGATGGCGTCAAAGCCCTGGTCGCGCTGCGGGGTCACGCGCACCTCGATTATGGCCTCCACGCGCTCGGTGGTGGTCTTATCCCAGTTTATCAGCGCGGGATACTTGAGTATTATCTTCTCCCGCTCCAGCCGCGCTATCGATTCGCGTATCTCCTCCACGTCGTAGCCCGTCATCGTGGCTATGTCCTCTATGCCGGTGCGCGCGTCGGAGTACAGTATCTCCAGTATGCTCATGTCGAGTGTGGAAAGCATTTGCCAGCCTCCTTGCATATTCCTTTTGCAGTAGTTTACCGCATGTGCGCAGGTGCGTCAAGCGATGCGGTGGACTGATTTTGCCGCGAAATTGGGGCTGCGGTGTCACGCGGGCGGACGGGGAAGCGGTAGCCCACATGCGGAAATCGCTGACAGGCCCGGGGCCTGTCAGCGATCTGCGGGTCTGGATCAATGCACGCGGGCGCTGCGCCTTATGCGTTTTCGGAGCACTCGCGTATCAGCTCCACGTAGCGGCGCACCTTGGCCATGTCGTTATGCACGGTGTAGACGTCGCGCTGGGAGAACTCTATCTCGCAGCCGCGCGCCGCGTTCATGGTCTTGGTCACGCAGGCGCGCACCGCGTCCTCGTTGAGCACTACCTCGGTGCCCAGTATGTTGGGGGTGGGCTTGCGGTGATAGACTATGTTGGTGCCGCGCAGGCGCTCGCCCATCATCTCCTCGTTGCACCAGGGGGAGATGGACACCTTGCGCAGGTTGGGTATCTCGTGCAGGCACTTGTCCCATACCGGGTCCACCGCCTCGCAGCAGCCGTAGGACAGCATTCCGTACTGCTCGGCTATGCGGCGGTAGTAGGGGTATATGAACTCGGCGTACATGTCGGGCGATATGCCGGTGGTCTCCTGGGAATCCAGGAAGCCCCACACGTCGTGCGTGGTGAGCGGACGGCGCGCGGCCACATCCGGGCCGGGCAGCTCGTCGGTGAAGGCGAAGGTGCCGTTGCCCACGCCCTCGCAGCGCGTGGTGGGCAGTATCAGCCCGCGCGTTTCGCGGAAGCGGAAGTACTCTATGTAGTCGTTGGCCAGCATGTCCATCATCCTGTGGAACAGCTCGGGGTAATCGTACATCGCAAAGAGCATGTTCTCCATGCTCATTATGTGCACTATGCACTGGGTGGGCACGGCGTAGAGGCAGCTGCCCGTGAGCCGTGCGGGCAGTATGTCGCCAAAGAGCGAGTTGTAGAGCTCCATGCGGGCCTGGGACTTCTGCATGTCCGCGCCCCAGACCGACTTGCCCAGCTTGCCGAAGTCGTCGCCCAGGTCGGTGAGCACCTCGTGGAAGTGATGGCCCAGGCCGTTGTCGCTGGCGTGGTCCACCTTTACCTCTATGCCGAAGGGTATGAACCAGGTGTTCACGCCCACGGGCATGTAGTCGGGCACCACGCTGTCGTCATGGAACAGCTCCTGCCCCACGAAGTTTGAGTACAGCGCGTACTCTATGTCGCGCGCCTCCTGCCCCTCGCAGCGCAGCAGCGGCGGTATGACCTCGCCCGCGAACGTGCCCCACTCTATGTAGACCATGGGTCTTTCGCCCTTGCAGGCGTTGTGCTTGATCCAGAGCTTCTCCAGCGCCTCATTGCGGGGAAGCGAGGCCAGCTCCATCTGATGTGCGGCAGTCTCGCGCAGTATCTGCTTGTCCTTTGCGGTGATCATCCTTGATGCACCTCCCGATTATCGTTGACGCCCGGGCTACCTCCCGGAATGCGCTTGATATTGCGCAAAAACGCCCTTATAGCTCATTATACCACATTTCAATGATAAATTAAAGCGCAAATACCGGAATTGCCGCACGGATAATTCGGATGAAGGCT
>JBJEUC010000404.1:0-2369 GCA_051883635.1 Candidatus Fimadaptatus sp. | reverse complement strand
GCAAGAACCTGCTACCCCGTTCGCAGCTCGCCAAGCCATTCTGACAAACCGAAGCGCGGGAGGGCCGTTGTCCTCTCGCGCTTCAACACTTCTGCCGACGAATACGAAATGAATGCGGCCCCCGTTGCAGGAAGCCGCAAAGACGTTAACCTTCCGTGAGAACCTCTCACCTGTCCCTCCGCTCGCCAAGCCATTCTGACAAACCGAAGCGCGAGAGGGCTGTTGTCCTCTCGCGCCACCTGTCCTCTGCCGCAAATCCCGCCGTGCCGCGTTCCGCACAAGGCCCCTCGCTCATTGACCGCCCCGGCTGCCTATCTCGAGCAGATTGCCTTCCGGGTCGGCGACGTAGAAATTGCGGATACCGAACGGGTATGTGACGGGCGCTCCCAGCGGGAACCGCACGCCCAGCCGCGACAGGCGCTCGTACTCCGCGTCCACATCGCCAAAGCCGGGCAGCCAGAGCGCTATCTCAAACGTCTGGTTGAGGCCCGCGGGCGGCAGGCAGCGCTCCCCGAGCGCCTCGGCGAACGCCCGGCGGCTGTACATGAACAGCGCCAGGTCGCCGCTGGCTGTCTTGAACTCCGCAAAATCGCCGCCGTCCCATTCGGCGCGCAGCCCCAGCGTGTCCCTGTAAAAGCGCACCATCGCGCCCATGTCGCCCGCCATCAGGCACGCGCCCACCCTTACTCTGCTGCCATCCATGTCCATTCCTCCTGTCCTCGCCCTTGTGGTTTGGTTCCGCAAACACAAAAGCTCCGAAGCATCTGCTTCGGAGCCTTAGCACCTCCATGGGGATTCGAACCCCAGTTTTCGCCGTGAGAGGGCGACGTCTTAGGCCACTTGACCATGGAGGCACAGCTGCCGAACTAGGATTCGAACCTAGAATGAACGAGTCAGAGTCGTTAGTGTTACCGTTACACCATTCGGCATTATTCAATTCGGAACGCTGTGGCGTTTCAACGAAAGATATTATATCACAGCTCAGGGCCGCTGTCAACCCTTTTTTTGACAAAAGCGCCGCTTTCTCGGAACTTTCTCCGCCTGTCCTATTATGCCCCGCCGCGCGCGTCCTTATGCGCCGCTCAGCCCGATATTCCTCCGGCCTCGCGCCACTCCCGCCGGAACTGCTCAATGGAGCCCTGCCTTGATTCGCGCTCCGGGCTGACGGCGCGCTGCGCCACGGCGTACAGTCCGGGGCTGAGCGGCCAGTCCTGCGCCGCGCGGCTGAAGCCCGCCAGCAGCGCGAACGCCGTCGCACCCAGCGTGTACACGTTGGTCATCTCATCCAGCGGCGCGCCCAGGCGGTACTCCTCCGGGGCCTGAAAGCGCGCGCTGCCCCACATGCGCCCCATGTCGTTGACGCACGGCGTGCGCCGGAAGAAGTCGATGTCGCATATGACGTGCGGCCGCGCTCAAAGTCGTACATGATGCTGCCGTCGTAAAAGTCGATGGCCACGTAGCCCTGCCGCGCCACATGCGCGAAGAAGCGCTGCACCTCGGCAAACACCTCCATGCGCCGACGGCACGGCATCGCCATGAAGCGCGCGTGGCTCTCAGGGTACATGCGCCCCATGCACACCGCGTCGGTCCATTCAAACACCAGGACATACCCGCCGCCCTGCTCGCCGGCCTCGAGCAGCTTGATCAGGCACTCGTGCCTGAGGTCGGCATATGCCCGCGCGCAGGCCCTAAGATTGGCTATCGCCTGCTCGGGCGGGACGCTTCCGCGCCGGGTGCGCGCGCCCGCGAACTTGACGAAGCGCCGCACTCCGCCGCGCTCCAGTCCAAAGCATATGTTGCCCGACTCCTGGTCATCGAACACCCTGAACACCCTGCCGTAGCGCTCAAGGAAGCCAAAGTCAAAGGGCGCATCCAGCTCAAACCGCACTCCGTCCAGCTCGCATACGCAGGGCATGCCGATGTCCTCCTTCGATATGTCTGCCGCCGGGTCGGGCGGGCGTAATTTGGGGCAATGCGCGCAGGGGTAAGCAGCCCGGCGGGCCGCACAGCGTTTCATGCGGCGCTTGCACGCGCATGTGAGTGGCATGGCATTTGCCATATGCACAATGTTGATGCATCATGTGGCAGGCCGATTTGCCCATGGCTCGTGACGCTGGTGGCTTGGGCCATTCTGCTGATAATGACCCTCCAAGGCAGTCGCGTCATTCTGACATGATGCATAAAATCGGCAGTTCGCACCCTGCCGTTGACGGCTCAAATGGCATTCGCTCCGTTTTGCCCTGCCGCACGTCCCCTGCCTCCGCGCGGTTCTTCTTTCTGCGCTTCTCGGGCGGCTCACATCACCCGCTCCCCCACGCCCGGCGCGCCGGAACAGCCTGTCGCCCCGGTCGTAGCCACTACGTCCCGCG
>JBJEUC010000403.1:0-2373 GCA_051883635.1 Candidatus Fimadaptatus sp. | reverse complement strand
GGCGCAGCCAAAGGCCGCGCAAGGAAGCCGTCCAAAGTCCACAATGCAACGGAAGAACGCAGAGCAGAACCCCAACCCCTTGCCCCAATGGCAGAGCGCCGCACCAGAACGCCGCGCCTTGCCGCCTCCATCCCCCAGCGGAGCGGCGGCGGTACAAAGGGGTGAGCAGAGAATCCAAGGAGGGAGTAGGGGGAACTCGCAATCCCCCTATCCCTCCTTGGCCGCCGGAGGCTGCCACAAGGTAGCAAACTCAAGCACAAGCGGCGCAAGAACGCTGCCGCGAAACCCGCAAAGCCGCGGCAGAACGCAAATCAACACACCCTTTGCATAGCACACAGCCGCACCAAAGTTCGGTGCGGCTGTGTTTTGTGCGATATCCCGGCGACTGCGCAACCGCAGCCATAGCTTCTGTTGCTGCCCAATGGCTCAACGCCGCAGCTCATCCCTGCGGCGCGCTATCTCCACACCGGCCCAGTCAAGCAGCTCATCCAGCTCCGGGCCACGCTCAAGCGGCGTGCCCTGCGCGTAGGCGTCCAGCGCGCGGCGTATCAGCGCCTTTTGGGGCACGTCGGGCTGCTCCAGCGCCCAGAGCCCGCCCTCGCGCTTGGAGCAGACGCCCTCCTCGCGCGCCAGCCTGACTATGCGGCAGGCGTTGAGCACGGCGTACACCGCCGGGACCTCGTCGCTGCGCAGCCAGTCGAAGTCCTGCGCTATCGAGTCGAAGTAATCGGCATAGGGCACCGGCGGCAGCAGCTCGCACGGCCCGGGGCCGATTAGCGCCCGGCCCCGCGCGCGGCATACGCTCAGGTGCGCCGCCAGGTCCGGGTCACCCTCGCCGCCGGCCTGCACCTGTCCCGCCGCCAGCATCGCGCGCATATGCTCCACGTGCATGCTGCTGAAGTGGAACTCATACGGCGTGGGATAGCGCCAGGGCGTTATGCGCTCCCGGCTCAGTATGCTTATCTCGATGCTGTGCGGCCGGCCCTCCAGCTCCAGCAGCGCGCCGGCCACGCGCGCCTGCGCCGCGCCGTCCATGCTGCCCGAGCATACGCCTATCAGGTCTATGTCGCTGCTCGCCGGGCAAAAGCAGCCCATCACCGCCGAGCCGTGCAGGTACAGCCCCACAAGGCTCTCCCCCATCGCGCCGCGCAGCGCGGCGCATATCGCGTCTATCTGCTCCCGCGTCTTGCGCGGAAGGTCTTTGGTTTCATTGGTCATATGGTCATCGTCATGCCGTCAAAGCCTACCTCGAAGCCCTTGGGGCACATCTCCTTTACTATATCGTCGTAGAGCATACCGCAGTTGTGCGAGAAGTGGTTGATGACAAAGCGCGTGCGCGCGTCGGCCGTGCCCTGCTCAAGCATGCGGTTCTTCACATACTCGTTGCGCTCAAAGCCCATGTGGCCGCTGTAATTGCTCTTGAGCGGGCCGTTGGTGCAGTCCAGGCTGACCAGGTCCATGCGCTGCCCGCGCAGGAACTCCCACGTCTCCTCCTGCCATATGCCGGTATCGTGGGCGTAGAGCAGGCGCCTGCCGCCCTCGTCTATTATGTAATTGACCGCGCCCGGGCAGCCGTGTACGGCCGGTATCGGCGTGAACCCGCGCCCGCTGAGCTCAAACCGCTCGTACAGCCTGAGCGGCGTAACATCGCACAGGCCGGAGGCGTCGCGGCATTCCGTCTCCATCAGGCGCTTCATCTCCGCGCAGGAGGTCTCGCTGCCGTAGAAGTGGAATATGCCCCTGGTCTCGCGGTCGTTTATGTTGGCAAAGCCCGGCCCGAACCAGGCGATGTTGCGCGCGTCGAAGTGGTCCGAATGCGTATGGGTGATAAAGCAGTGCCTTATGCGGTAGAGCGGCAGGTCAAACCGTATCTTCTGCGCCATCAGGTCGGGCGTAAAGTCGATGAGCACCTCGTCGTCCAATATCGAGCCGGTGCGCATGCGCAGGTCGCGCCCGCCGCGCCGTGCCGCCTCCTTGCAGGCCTCGCATTCGCAGAACATGCCCGGCCAGCCCTCTGCCGCCGCCGAGCCCAGATACATCAGCTTCATTAGTAGTCACGCTCCTGTGCGCGCCGCGCTGCCGGCGCTGTATTGTCATGATGTGATTATAGCACATTCCGCGGAATTTGCCATACCCGGCGCGCGATTTTGCGGCGCGCCGCCAAAAACGCACGCCGGGGGAGCGAAACTCGCTCCCCCGGAAGCACGCTGCCCGGGCGATGGCCGCCGGGCCCGGCGCATCAATACGCCTTGGCGAAGTATATCTTGCACTTGGTGGGCTTGCCGCAGATGGGGCAGGTATCGGTGGGCAGGTTGCTCTGGTCAAAGGGCATATTGCGCGTGGTTATCGCGTACTCGGCCTTGAGATGCTCCT
>JBJEUC010000402.1:0-2378 GCA_051883635.1 Candidatus Fimadaptatus sp. | reverse complement strand
CGATCGTCTTGTAGTTGATCGGGTAGGCAAGATTGCGCTTGCCCCACTCGTCAATGCGCTCAACGGTACCACCGTTTTGCACAATCAGATTGCTGAAACGTTCGATAAGATCCTTGCGGGGCTGTTCTTCCACCATCGCGTCGATGACGTACATAGCCTCATAATGATTCATCTGTTTCACCTCCTTATGGACTTACGGCCCTGCGCGTTATTGCCCAGGGCAAGGATGCGCCAGTTATGGATTATAGCATATCGCAGGCCAAATTGCAATGCCCGCGCGCGCCTTGGCGCAAGTTTAACATTACGCTCACAGCGCCGCTATCGCCGCGTCCACGGCGGCGTCTATCGCGGCCGAATCGGCCCCGTCCGCAAGCTGCGCCCTGAGCGCGTCGTAATCGTCGTCACCCACTATCTCCAGCGCCACTATCACGCCCGAATCGCCGCTCTGCTCATACTTGAGCACGAAGGTGAGGCGGGTGTTCACGTCGCCGCCCGAGGCGGTCTTGAGCGAGAGCGCGCAGTCCACCTGGGCCACTATCAGCTCGCCCTCCATGAACATGGCGCGCGTCTGGGGCACCACGCCCGGGCGGGCAAAGGCGGTGAGCTTATCGTCGCCCGCGGCGGCATAGCGGGCCGTCTCGTAGTCCACCCAGCGCAGGGCCAGATGCGTAGCGTCGGTATCGGCCAGTATCTCGGGCCGGGCATAGGCCGCGCCGCTCATTATGCCGGCGTACATGCCGGTGGCCAGCGTCTGCACGTCGGCCTCGGCGTCGTCGCGGGATATGAAGCCGTCCACCACCTCGGCGCCCGAAGTGGGCTGGGCGCTGGGCTCGGACGTAGGCTCGGCGGTCGCCTCAGCGGTGGCGGAGGGGTCGGGGCTTGCGCCGGCATCGGGCTGAGGCGTGTCGGTGGCTGTCGGGGCCATAGTGGCTACCGGAACGGGCTCCCCGCCGACGAGCGTAGTCAGATTCACGCCGAACGCCATCAGCAGCACGGCCACTATCGTGGCCAGAACGGATAAGAAAGACATGCTTTAACCTCCTGTCCTGCGCGCGCAGGCTTAATCTACTATCGTCAGGTCGTGGGTATGCCGGTTGAGCACCTCGCTGCCCTCGGCGGTTATCGCCACCAGGTCCTCTATGCGCACGCCGAAGCGGCCCGGAAGGTATATGCCCGGCTCGACCGAGAACACCATGCCCGGCTCGGCCAGCTGCGGGTTGGTACCGGCCACATCCGGCGGCTCGTGTACGTCTATGCCTATGCCGTGGCCGGTGCGGTGGGTGAAATAGTCGCCATATCCGGCGTCGGCTATCACGCTGCGCGCGGCCTCGTCAATCTCGCTCAGGCGCACGCCCGGACGGGCGACGCTCTCGGCGGCGCGGTTGGCGCGCTCGACTATCTCGTACACGCGGCGCTGCTCGTCGGTGACGCTCCGGAAGAACACCGTGCGCGTCATGTCCGAGCAGTACATGCCAAAGCGATGGCCGGTATCGATTATCACGCTGTCGCCGGGCTTGAGGCGCGCATCGCCGGTCTCATGGTGCGGGAAGGCGCCGTTTGCGCCGAAGCAGATGAGCGGGTCGAAGGCCACGCGCGGCATGCCCTCCTCCTCGTATATGCCGTTCATCACGGCGGCGAACTCGCGCTCGCTCATGCCCTCGCGCAGCAGGGGTATGCTGCGCGCCATAACGCGGTCGTTGCCCGCGCTGGCCCGGCGCATCTCGTCCAGCTCGAAGGCGTCCTTGTGCATGCGGCACACGTCCACCGCGCCCGAGCCAACTATGGGGCGGATGCTCGCGCGCTCCATCAGCGCCAGCAGGAAGCGGCTGGGCCAGTTCTTGTCCACGCCCACCACGCCGCTCACGTCGCGCGCCAGCTGGCAGGTGGGCTCCTCGCCGTCGTGCAGCACGCATATGTCCAGCCCCTCCTGCCCATCGACCGGGAACAGCGCGTTCACGTACAGCCGCACGCAGTCGGGCTTTATGAGCAGCGCCAGCATGCGCTCGCCGGGCGCGATAAGTATGTCGGTAAGGTAGTAAATGCTCATCGGATCCGAGACGATGAGACTGCTCATGCCGCGCTCAGCCATCTGCGCGCGGACCCTGTCGATTCTCTCCCAACGCAAAACCCGTCACTCCCCCATGTGTATTGACCCAAATCAGCCAAAGACCTGCATTATCACGCACTTGAGGTACTGCGTCTCCTCCGAGGCGATGAGTATCGGGTGGTCGCGGCCCTGGGTGCGCACGTCGACCAGCCGGATGCGCTTGCGCGTTTCGTAGGCCGCCTCGCGCAGTATGCCCATGAATATATCGGGCGTGACGTGCTGCGAGCAGGAGCAGCTCACCAGATACCCGCCGTCGCGCACCAGCTTCATC
>JBJEUC010000401.1:0-2378 GCA_051883635.1 Candidatus Fimadaptatus sp. | reverse complement strand
TTGTGCAACTTTTCTGCAACTCTTGAATCGAACATGGAGTTTATTGCGGCCGACTTGGTTGAAATGAGGCCTGATGGGCGTTGAGCGTGCGTATGCGGCAGTCGCCCTCCATATGGAGAGCATGGATTGAAATTAGGCCCCCACCCCGCAAAATGTGAGATGAATGCTAAATAAACCGGAGCGCATTGAATATTTATTGCCCGCGTGGTATAATTACGTACCAGAAAGCGAGGGATACGGCGTGAAAGACAACAAGACCAACGCCATGCGCATACTCGAAGGGCTCAATATCAGCTTCGACGTGCACACATACGACGTATCGGACGGCGCGCTGGACGGCGGCACCGTGGCGCGCAAGCTCGGCCAGGACCCGGCGCGAGTATTCAAGACGCTCGTGACCCAGGGCAAGTCGCGCGCGTACTACGTATTCGTGATACCCGTGCTGTGCGAGCTGAACCTGAAGGCGGCCGCCGCCAGCGTGGGTGAAAAGTCGGTCGAAATGATACCGCAAAAGGAGCTGCTCAAGACCACGGGCTACATACACGGCGGCTGCAGCCCGGTGGGCATGAAGAAGCTGTTCCGCACGGTGATAGACAACTCGGCCCTCGGCCAGGAGCGCATATGCGTATCGGCCGGGCGGGTCGGGTTCCAGGTTGACCTTGCGCCCCGCGACCTCATCGCGGCGGTAAACGCCCAGACCGCCGACATCGCAACGCATTGACGCGCACGGAGGTAAACAATGTCAGTAGATCGTGTAAGACAATATCTGATACAATTCGGCGCACAGGACAGGATAATGGAGTTCGCGCAGTCCAGCGCCACCGTGGAGCTGGCCGCGCAGGCCGTGGGCGTCGACGCGGCGCGCATAGCCAAGACACTGTCGTTTGAGAGCGAAGGCGGCTGCCTGCTGATAGTGGCGGCTGGCGACGCGCGCATAGACAATCCCGCCTTCAAGGCGCAGTTTGGCCGCAAGGCGCGCATGCTCACGCCCGAGCGCGCGCTGGAGCTGACCGGCTACGCGGTGGGCGGCGTATGCCCCTTCGACGTGAACGCCGATGCGGTAGAGGTCTGGCTGGACGAATCCCTGCGCCGCTTCGGCACGGTGTTCCCGGCGTGCGGCAGCTCCAATTCGGCAATAGAGCTTACCACCGAGGAGCTGGAGCGCTTCTCGCACGCGCGCGGCTGGGTAAATGTATGCAAGAGCTGGCAGGGCACCTACCCGCGCGTGATAGACATGCACGCGCACATATTCCCCGACGCCATCGCCGAGCGCACCATGGACAAGCTCGTCCAGGTGGCCGACGGGCTCAAGCCCGTAGTGCTGCCCACGCTCGCTGCGACCACGCGCCACATGAAAAACAGCGCCATAAGCGCGTTTGCCGCGCTGCCCATCGCCACCAAGCCCTCCCAGTGCGTTTCAATAAACAACTGGGTAGCGGCCGCCAGCGACGACTATGTGCTGGGCTTTGGCACCATCCACCCCGACTTTGAGGACGTGCCCGGCGAGCTGGAGCGCATAAAGGCGCTGGGACTGCACGGCATAAAGCTGCATCCCGACTATCAGGAGTTCTTCCCGGACGACGAGCGCATGTTCCCCATCTACGAAAAGCTGGCTGAGCTGGGGCTGCCTGTCGTGATGCACGCGGGCTGGGACCCGGTATCGCCGGAGCTGACGCGCTGCACGCCCGAGCGTCTGCGCCATGTGATAGACCGGGTGCCGGGCCTCAGGCTGATAGCCGCGCATATGGGCGGCATGAAGATGTCGGACGACGTGCTCAGGTATCTGGCCGGTCAGGACATATACTTCGACACCTCCATGAGCTACGTTTACCTCACCACTGAGCGCCTGCGCGAGCTGATAGACGCGCACGGCCCCCAGCGCATACTCTTTGGCAGCGACTGCCCCTGGAGCATGGCCACCCGGCAGATACAGATGCTGCGCGAGGCCGGCTTCGAGGGTGACGTGCTGGACGGCATACTCTACCGCAACGCCGCCGAGCTTCTGGGGCTGGGTGAGTGACTGGGCGTGGTAGGACAAGGGACAAGGGAAGATGGAACAGGGTTAAGGTAAAGGAATCGCCGCCGCTCTCCGGTTGGAGGGCGGCTGTTGTTTTTGGCAGTTGAGGTGGATGAGAAGGGGCGATGTAGGGGCGTGGGGTTGATGTTTGCAAGGAATTTTTCCTTCTGCGTTATACATACGGAGGAAGGCTTCCTGCAAGTTTTTAATGCCTGATTTGATATTTTGTTTTCAACCCGCGCCATCCATACGGAGGGCGACTGCCGCATACGCACGCTCAATGCCCATCAGGCCTCATTTCAACCGAGTCGACCGCAATAAACTCCATGTTCGATTCAAGAGTTGCAGAAAAGTTGCACAC
>JBJEUC010000400.1:0-2383 GCA_051883635.1 Candidatus Fimadaptatus sp. | reverse complement strand
ATAATCTGAGCAAATCAAAAGCAGATGGAAGTGGAAAACGGTTTGTTCATATATGATGTTCACGCGCACGTATTCCCCGACAAGATCGCGCAGAAGGCCTCCGACAGCATCGGCGGCTTCTACGACCTGCACATGGATTGCGACGGCACGGTAGCCCAGCTGCTCGACCAGGCGGCGCAAAACGGCATAGGCCGCATATGTATACACTCAGTAGCCCTCAACGTGCATGCCATGACCTCGATAAACACCTTCATACACTCGCAGCTGCAGGCGCATCCCGGCATGTTCACCGGCATGGCGGCGATACATCCCGACTGCGGCGACTTCGACCGGCTGATAGACGAGGTGCGCGCGCAGGGCTTCCGCGGCTTCAAGATACATCCCGACATGCAGAAGTTCGCGCTGGATGACAAGAGCGCCATGGACATGTTCGCGGCGATAGAGGGCCGCATGCCCGTGATAATACACACGGGCGATAGCCGCTACGACTACTCGCACCCCGCGCAGATGAAGCGCGTGCTGGACGCCTTCCCCCGGCTCACCTGCGTATGCGCGCACCTGGGCGGCTGGAGCGAATGGGACGACGCGTACCGCTTCCTCGCCCGGTACGACAACGTTTACGTGGACACGTCCTCGTCGCTGTACGCGCTCACGCCCGAGCGCGCGGCTGAGATAATACGCCACTACGCCACCGAACGCGTCATGTTCGGCACCGACTACCCCATGTGGAACGCTAAGGAGGAGCTTGCGCGCATCGCGGCGGTGCCGCTCACCGACCGCGAGCGCGAGCGGATAATGGGCCAGAACGCCCTTGAACTCATCGGCTAAGCCCAAGGAGGCGCTGAAGTATGGATATACAGGGCATAATCGCCCGCGCGCACGACGTCGTCGATTCGCACAGGTTGGTCGAAGGCGCATACTGCCGCTGGCTGTGGCAGAGCAAGGAGGGCCAGCGCGAGCTGGGCGTAAACCCCTACGGCTGCGCCGATGCCGCCAACATACTCTACACCATAGGCGACTTTCCCGGCGAGCCCGCCGCGCGCGCCCATTGGATAAGCGCGCTGCAGGCCATGCAGGACCCCGCTACCGGCCTCTTCCACGAGGCCACGCACCACCCCATACACACCACGGCGCACTGCACGGCGGCGCTGGAGCTGTTCGACGCGCGTCCGCTCCATCCGTTCACCGCGCTTTTGCCCTACCTCGACCGCGAGCGGCTGTACGCCTTCCTGGACGGGCTGGACTGGGCCGAGAGCCCCTGGAACAACTCCCACCAGGGCGCGGGCCTGTACGCGGCGCTGGCCATCACGCGCGCGTGTGACCGTCAGTGGCAAAACGACTACTTCGACTGGCTGCGCCTCCACAACGACCCCGGGACCGGTCTGGGCGTCACCGGCCATCCGGGCAGCGCGCCGCTGTCGCATCAGCTGTTCGGCTGGTTCCACTACCTGTTCAACCACGAGTACGCCCATCGCCCCATACCCCACCCCGAGCGGCTGCTCGACAGCTGCATCGCGCTGTACACTGAGGGCGGGCTTCCGCCCCTGTTCGGGCGCAATCTGGGCTTTATGGAGATAGACTGGGTATTTGCGATGAACCGCGCCTCGCGCCAGACGCCCCACCGCTTCCATGAGGTCAAGGCGCTGCTGCGCGACTTTGCGGGCAGGTATGTCGATTACCTGTATTCGCTGGACGCAAAGACCGACGACGACTTCAACGACCTGCACATACTGTTCGGCGTGATGTGCGCGCTGGCCGAGCTGCAGCTGGCGCTGCCCGGCGAGCTGCAAAGCGACGTCCCGCTCAAGCTGGTGCTCGACCGCCGTCCCTTCATCTGACGGCGCGGCGCGCGCAAAGGGAGAGGCTCGATGCCTCTCCCCTTGCGTGTCATTATGCCTTTGGCATGGCGGCGGATGGAGGAGCGGAGGCCCCTCTGAACACTGTCACGTCCCCGGCGTACACGCCGCCGGGGGCTATCGAAGTTCGAGCGCCCCACAGGCCCTCCCGCGCTCCTGCTGCCTCTTTTACAAGCCAAGGAGCCGCCCTTGCGGGCGGCTCCTGTGCCTTTTGAGGTCAGGTCTTGCTTACTTGCCCAGGTAGGTGTTCAGCTGGGCCTGAGCGTCGGCTATCATATCCTGCAGGCCGGCGTCGTTCATCTTCTGCATGAACTCGTCGTACACATCGTCTATCGGGCGGGTGCCGGTGGCAAAGTCCTTATAGTACTCGTCCTTGATAGCGGTTATCTCGGCCAGGTTGGTGGTGAAGGCGCTGCTGTCCCAGGTGAAGCCAGCCATCGCGGACACGTTGGCGGAGGTGGCAATGGCGTCGTAGTACTGGTCATACTGATCCATAACGGGCGCCTTGGCTATGCCATCCACCTGCT
>JBJEUC010000399.1:0-2384 GCA_051883635.1 Candidatus Fimadaptatus sp. | reverse complement strand
GCAAGGCAGCGCATAACAGAGCGCGCAGCTCCATGCGCGCTATGTGCGAAAGAGGGGAGGGAAAACACGATGTCTGAGGTTCGAGTAAAAGAGAATGAATCCCTGGAAAGCGCACTGAGGAGATTCAAGCGTCAATGCGCCAGGGCGGGCGTTATTCAGGAAGTCCGCAAGAGGGAGCATTATGAAAAGCCCAGCGTAAAGCGTAAGAAGAAGGCCGAGGCCGCTCGCAAGAGGAAGTACTAAGCAGCGCTTTCTGTGTGCGGCTCCGGGCGGAGGAAGCGCAATGCTTCCGTCTGCGAATGATGCTGTGCCAAAGGCCGAATACATAGTTGTATAGCCTGTTAAGGGCGCGTCCGCGGTTCAGACCGTGCGACGCGCCCTTTTGCTGCTCCGGCGGGGCGGTAGCGCGCCGCCGCGCGCTGTGTGCGGGCGGAGAGACTGCGAACCTGAGCGGGAAGGATGGCCTGCGATTGACTTGGGCGGCCGGTGAACGGGGGGAGCGGCGGGTGAGTGGGGCACTGCTCATGACGACGACAACGGCGCAGCGCACACGTGCTAACGGTGCGCCCGTCCTGAGCGGAAAATGCTTTGCGGCGGGGCATTGCTTCGCTCATGACGGGACAGCGGCGCAGCGCACACTTGCCCGCGGTGCGCCCGCCCTGAGCGGAAAAGAGCTTTGCGGCGTGGCATTGCTCCGCTCATGACGACGACAACGGCGCAGCGCACACGTGCCAACGGTGCGCCCGCCCTGAGCGGAAAAGAGCTTTGCGGTGGGGCATTGCTCCGCTCATGGCGCATACAGCGGCGCAGCGCACACGTGCCAACGGTGCGCCCGCCCTGAGCGAGACAGCGCCTACTACCTCTCGCAACCACTATCTCATTCCCTCCGCCGTGCCGCGCGACCAGCGTCACACCGCCCTCTGCCCTCGCGGCTGCGCATGCGGCATTGGCGCATGCCGCGCCCCGGACCATACGTCCTCGCTTACGCAAACCGCCGCCCCGGCATGAACGAAATCCATGCCGGGGCGGCGGTAGTTCGTTTGGCTATCAGAACCCGTCGGCGCTCTCGATGTAGGCGGGCAGCGGGAAGTAGCTGCGCGCGCACTCGGGCAGGTCGCTCGTGTCGACATAGGTTACGGGGTTCAGCAGCAGGTTCTGCGCCGCGATGGTGTCCAGCACGATGTCGGGCGTCTCGTCGGTGAAGGCGCAGGCGACCTCGCCGTCCTGCACGCTCACGGTCAGCGACCGGGGGGCGGCGTCGCCGTCTATGCCGGTTATGCCCAGCGTCACGCGGCCGTCGGGCAGCCTGCCCGCCACGCGCTGCTTGAGGCGCAGGTACACGCTCACCACGCGCTCGTAGTTCAGTATCATGAACATCTCGTTGGTGCCGGTGTGAGCGCCCTCGCACAGGCGCGTCGCGGCGCGCACGTCGGCGGCGCGATGCGGGGGGATGACCACGTCCACCCCGTCCAGGCCGGCAAAGGCGAGGTACGCCTTTATGACCGCGCCGAAGTCCGCGCTGTCCTTCAGGCGCAGCTCCACTATGCGGTGGAGGTCGGAGGATGCTATCGCGTAGCCGATGACGTCCCCGCCGCGCAGTATGGCGTGCGGACGGTTGCGCCAGGTGGAGCATATCTGCGCAAAGTTGGCGAGCGGACGCGCCCCGGCCACGATGCCCTCCTCGTACAGCGCGTGCAGCTCGGCCATGCGCTCGCGCACCTCGGCAAACGGCGCAAAGCCTATCGCCGATACGTCAACGCCGCCCAGCGCATGACGGCAGTTGGTGGCCGTGATGCTGAAGGTGTAGGAGGTGCCGCCGGCCTCGTAGCCGTAGTACTCGTAGCGCTGACGCTGGCCGCCCAGCGCCATTATGTCCAGCCCGTGCTCGCGCGCGTAGGCGGTGGACATGGCCATGCACTTTTTCATGTAGCCCATGCCGCGGGAGTAGGGATGCACGCTCACCGTGCCTATGAAGCCCACGTGCAGAACCTCGTCCATCACGCGCATGTCAAAGGGCAGCAGCCCCACCAGACCGCGTATGCGGCCGTTCTCGCGCGCTATGAAGTGCTCAGGCCACATGGTGCGCTCCGCGCCGTATGCCTTGGGTATCAGCGTCTTGAACTCATGCGGACAGTGCGCGTAGCTGAATACGAAATTGGCATGCTCGACTATCTCGTCATAGTTGGCGGGCGTTGCCAGCTCGTAGTTGATGTTTACGTCCATATGATGCCCCTCCTGTCAGTCTTATACTGTGATTATAGCATCCCGCGCCCATTTTAACAAGGGGCGCGCGGCAATTCGCCTGCGCGCGTGCGCCTGCCGCCCGGCGAAGCGCGCAATGCACAGCGCAAGGCGCCGCCCGCCGGGTGGCGGACGGCGCTAGG
>JBJEUC010000398.1:4473-9848 GCA_051883635.1 Candidatus Fimadaptatus sp. | reverse complement strand
CAGTTCGCCCGTCAACGCGGCGGCAGTATCATTGCCATGCGGCAAGCGGCGGTAGCGTTGTCGCGCTTTAGCAGCAAGGCCTTCCATCATGCGCGTGGCCCGGGCGCATTGCCGCGCGGCGGGCAATGCGCCCTCCCCCATTCACATTCCACAACATCGATATCGTCGGCAATGACCGCCGCTCATCAGTCGGCGCAGCGCGCAACCGCTTGCGCCCCGATATGCTGCGGCAACCGGCTGACCAACATGGGCTTTCACAGACGTTCACCGCATGACTGCGGGCGGCGACAGGAGGGCATAAACATGCGGATAGTCACACCGGAGGAGATGCAGGCGCTGGAGGCGCGCTTTATGGCCGAGACGGGCGTGAGCTCGGCCACGCTCATGGGCCGCGCGGCGGAAGGGCTGCTCAGGGCGGCCGTGGAGCTCACGGGGCGGAGCGGCCCCGTGCCGCAGGAGGCGCACCGGCTGGCGGGGCTGCGGGCGGCGGCGTTCTGCGGGCCGGGCGCGAACGGCGGCGACGGCTGGGCGCTGGCCTGGCGGCTGTGCGATATGGGCTGTGAGGTGACGGCCATAACGGTGGGCGTACCGCGCCCCGGCACGGCCGCGCACGAGAACTACCGCGAATGCACCGACGGCCGGCGCGCCATCAGGGTCATAGACCTTGCCGGCGAGGGGCTGGACGCCTGCGAGGACGGCGCGGCGCTCATCCGGCGCGTGGCGGAGCTGTGCGGCCAGGGCGACATGCAGGCGGAGCTGTGCGTGGACGCGCTGTTCGGAACGGGGCTCAGCCGCCCGCTGAGCGGCATATACCTGGGCCTTGCGCGCATGATGGGGCTGCTGGCCGGGCGCGGCGCGCGCGTGCTGGCGGCCGACATACCCTCGGGCCTCAGCGGCGACACCGGCGCGGACGGCGGCGCATGCCCTGCCGACGCGACCGTCACGTTCCAGTTCATGAAGCGCGGCCAGCTGCTGGGCGCGGGGCAGGACCTGTGCGGGCGGCTGATATGTCACGACATAGGCATACCCGAGGACCGGGCGCCCGGGAGCGCGCCCGTGTACGTGGGCCCGGGCGACGTACACATCCCCCGGCGGCGGCACGACACGCACAAGGGCACCTACGGCCACCTGATGCTGATAGCCGGGTCGGACGACTATGCGGGCGCGGCGCTGCTGAGCACGCGGGCCGCGCTGCGCTCGGGCGCGGGGCTGGTCACTGCGGCCTGCGTGGCGGGGCTCAGGCCGCTCCTGCAGCTGAGTTCGCCCGCGGCCATGGCGCTTGAGGTTTCCGCCGGGCCGGTGTTCGACGGGGAGAGCGCCGGGCGCATAGCCGGGGCCCTGACCGGCAAGAGCGCGCTGGCCGTGGGGCCGGGGCTCACGCGGCGGGCCGCACCCGATGTGGTGGCGTGCGCGCTTGGGAGCGGGCTTCCCGCCGTGGTGGACGCCGACGCGCTCAACCTGATAGCCGCGACGCCCGCGCTGCGCGCGCTGGTGGGGCCGCGCCATGTGCTCACGCCGCATCCGGGCGAGATGGCGCGGCTGCTGGGCCGGCCCTGCGGCGACCCCGCGCAGGACGCGCGCGCGCTGGCCCGGGAGCTGCACTGCGTGGTGCTGCTCAAGGGCTGCGCGACCTGCGTAAGCGACGGCCTGCACGTGTTCATGATGGCCCCCGGCGTGCCCGGCATGGCCTGCGGCGGCAGCGGCGACGTGCTGACCGGCGTGATAGGCGCGCTGCTGGCGCAGGGCATGTCGCCGTTGCGCTCGGCCGTGTATGGCGCGATGCTCCACGGGCGCGCGGGCACGCTGGCGCAGCAGCGGCTGGGCGAGGTTTCGATGAACGCCGCGGACATCATCGATGAGCTGCCGCAGGCCTTCATGGAGGCCACGGGCGAGCGGTGACGGATGGGGGTGGAGTGTGCCCTGCATATGCCAATGAGCTTCGGCATATGCACGCGTGGATGTCCGCTCTGCCGTTGGTGAAAGGCGCGTCGCCTGTGCGTTCGGACATGTATGGAGCGGCGCTCAGCGGGCGCGATTTGCCCAATCATCCGGGACGGTGGGTTTATGCCCTGCCTATGCCAATGAGCTTCGGAA
Source organism: Candidatus Fimadaptatus sp. (assembly GCA_051883635.1). Lineage (GTDB taxonomy): Bacteria > Bacillota > Clostridia > Christensenellales > Aristaeellaceae > Fimadaptatus. Next base: position 7,754 of record JBJEUC010000398.1, on the reverse strand, counting down.
TACGCGCGCGTGGATGTCCGCCCTGCCGCTTGCGTAAGGCGCACCGCCCGTGCGTTCGGCCATGTATTGAGGGTGCTTCACGGGCGCGCTTTGCCCAATCAGCCGGGACGGTGGGTTTATGCCCTGCCATGTCAATTAGCTTCGGCATATGCGCGCGTGGATGTCCGCTCTGCCGTTGGCGCATGGCGCGTCGCCTATCCGTTCATCCATGTATGGAGCGACGCTCCACAGGCGCGCATTGCCTGACCGGCTGCGGTAGAAGGGGTATGCCCTGCCCATGCCAATGAGCTTCGGCATACACGCGCGAGGATGTCCGCTCTGCCGTTGGCGCAAGTCACGCCGCCTGTGCATTCGGCCATGTATAGAGCGGCGCTCAACGGGCGCGCTTTGCCCAATCAGCCGGGACGGTGGGTTTATGCCCCGCCATGTCAATTAGCTTCGGCATACGCACGCGTAGCCGTCCGCTCTGCCGTTGGCGCAAGGCACGCCGCCTGTGCGTTCGGTCGTGTATGGAGCGGCGCTCCACGGTCACGCTCTGTCTAATCACCCTTGACGGCAGGTATATTTCCTGTCCATGCTCAGAAACCCGTCATATGCGCGGTAACGCACCCCACCTCCCCCTGCGCACCTCATCTCCGCCTCCAACCGTGCCCCTTCCCGCCCCGGCCCCATTACAACGCGCTGTGCCGGACGAAGGCCGCCGCGCCTTACCCGCCGTCGGCAGAACGCGCACCCTGCGCCCCGCGCGCCGAACTCCCCCATTCCCCGCCCATAAGGAGCTGATAACATGACCGATGCATTTATCCGCGGAGTGCGGCTCAGGCGCGGGGACGTGCCGGACTGGTCGCGCTATCCGTTCAACCTGGCGGCGATAAGGTCGCTGGACGCGCTCGACCTCAGCGCGCGGATGACCTTCCTGTGCGGCGAGAACGGCTCGGGCAAGTCCACGCTGCTGGAGGCGGTGGCCATTGCCTGCGGGCTGAACCCCGAGGGCGGCTCGCGCCAGATGCGCTTTTCCTCCCGCGACACGCACAGCGAGCTGCACCGCTACGTCACCTGCATACGGGGAGTGCGGCGCGAGCGGGACGCCTACTTCCTGCGCGCCGAGAGCATGTACAACGTGGTCAGTCAGATAGACGAGTCCGAAAGCGAGCTGCCGGGCCTGCTGGAGAGCTACGGCGGCGTGTCGCTGCACGCGCGCTCCCATGGCGAGAGCTTCCTTGCGCTTATACAGAGCCGGTTCCGCGCCGGCGGGCTGTACATACTGGACGAGCCGGAGGCGCCCCTGTCGCCCATGCGGCAGCTCACGCTGCTGTGCGAGCTGGACAGGCTGTGCCGCGAGGGCTGTCAGCTCATCATCGCCACCCATTCGCCGATACTGATGAGCATGCCGGGCGCGCGCATATACCTGCTGGACGAGCGCGGCATAACCGAAACGCCCTACGAGCAGACCGAGCACTTTACCGTGAGCCGCGCGTTCTTCGCCGACCCCGGGCGCATGCTCAATCTGCTGCTGGAGCGCGAGCGGGAATAGCCGCCGGGTATATCGCGTAAGATATACCGCAGGGGCAAACGTCCAGGAGGATGTGGTGACTATGGCGCAGAGCAAGGTGCTGATATCGCTGCCGCCGGAGCTGCTCAGGGAGGCGGACACCTTCGCGCAGGAGAGGGGCCTGAAGCGCAGCGAGCTGATACGCGCCGCGCTGAAACAATATCTCGAACGCGAGCATAGAATGGAACTGAGGGCCGAGATGCAGCGCGGTTATCTGGAAATGGCGCGCATCAACCGATACCTGGCCGAGGAGGCGCTGCCGCTCGACGGGGAGGCGCTCGAAGTCTATGAGCAGAGCTTGCGGAGCGTGAGTAGGAATGATTAGACGGGGCGAAATCTACTGCGCCGATCTGAACCCCATAATAGGCTCGGAGCAGGGCGGGGTGCGCCCTGTGCTGGTGCTGCAAAACGACGTGGGCAACCGCTTCAGCCCCACCGTGATAGTGGCCGCGATAACCTCGCAGATATGCAAGGCGCGCCTGCCCACCCATGTGGAGGTCTATCGCGGGGACTGCGGGCTGCAGGCGGATTCGGTCATACTGGCCGAGCAGATACGCACGATAGACAAACGCCGCCTGCGCGAGCGCATGGGCGCGCTCCCGCCCGACAAGGTCGACGAGGTCGAGCGGGCGCTTAAGATATCGCTGGGCATAATACCGGTATGACCGGATAAAATACATCTGCGGCCGCTGCCGGGGAAGGAGAACAAATGAGTAAGGGAATGCGCAAATACGTCGTCCCGGCGGTCAATATAATCGCCGGACTGCTGCTGGCCACGCTGGGCTACAGCATGTTCCTTATACCCAACGACATCGCCCCGGGCGGGTTTACCGGCATAGGCCAGCTGGTCAACGAGCTTGTGGGCTTCAACGTGGGCGCGACCGTGCTGGCGCTCAATGTGCCGCTGTTCCTGCTCAGCTTCCGCTCGATGGGCCCGCGCTTTGCGGCGCTCTCGCTGGCGGCGACCGTCGCGCTGTCGCTGCTGCTGGACTACCTGCCCACGCCGTTCGTATCGGACGATATGGTGCTGTCCACGCTGTTCGGGGGCATAATGACCGGCGCGGGGTTTGGCCTGATACTGCGCGGCGGCGCCTCGACCGGCGGCACCGACATGCTGGCCAAGCTGATACACGAGCACCTGCCGTTCGTCCGGGTGGGCATGGTCATGTTCGCGGTGGACTTCCTGGTGGTATTCGCATCGATGTTCGTGTTCGATGTCACGCGGGCCATGTACGCCATAATCGCGCTGTTCATCTCCTCGCTGATAATCGACTTTGTGATAGACGGCCTCAACACCGCCAAGGCGTACTTCATAATCTCGCGCAGGTCCGACGAGATAAGCCGCCGGGTGCTCAGCGAAATGGACCACGGCGTGACCGCGCTCAAGGGCCGCGGCGCGTACACCGGCGAGGAGTCCGAGGTGCTGCTGTGCGTGGTCTACCGCACGGAGGTGCTGCAGCTCAAGCGCATCATATCCGAATGCGACGAACACGCCTTCGTGATAGCCACCGACGTGCGCGAGGCGCTGGGCGAGGGCTTCACGCCGCACAGCAAGCGCTGACATCCGGCCCGCCGTGCGGCGCGTCCGCATGAAGCGTACATAGATTATCGTGAGGGGAGGCCGAATGGCCTCCCCTCACTGGTCTGCGGTGGGAGCGGGGCGGACGGATGGCGCTCCGCGAAGTTTCTTCTCCACTGGCCAGCTCCTCCAGCAGAATGGATTGCCGCG
>JBJEUC010000398.1:0-4373 GCA_051883635.1 Candidatus Fimadaptatus sp. | reverse complement strand
CGAACGGCGTATGCTCCGCAGGGTGTGGTCGAAGCGCGGTGGTCATCTGCCGTCCCGCGCGCTCCCGAGCTTCACTGACCATCCGGGCCGCCGCGCACTTCCCCTGCCGCCGCCGCTCCGCGAAGTTTCTTCTCCGCTGACGAGTTCCTCCATCAGAATGGATTGCCGCGCGAACGGCGTATGCTCCGCAGGGTGTGGTCGAAGCGCGGTGGTCATCTGCCGTCCAGTGCGCTACCGGGGCTTCTTCGACCATCCGGGCCGCCGCGCACTTTCCCTGCCGCCGCCCGCGCCTTTTGGCTACGCCGAAGTCCTGCGCCCTGTGCCGTCCGCGCCGCCGGGTGCGATTGCGGCGCAAGTTGACTGCGGTCTGCTCGCGCTCTTACGGATAGTGGCGCGGCGAAGTCAACTGCGGCAGGTCACAATGCGGCGCGCAGGTGCCATTCCCTTTGCGCATGAGCCGAAACCTTCCGCCCTGCGGCCGCACACCGCCGTTAAGCGGCCCTTGCCCGGAAATAGCAGCGCGTCCCTGCTCGGGCGACGCCCCTGCGCCCGCATCAAACCGCGTTGCGCTGCGCAGAATAAATTAGTGAAAAACTCTCGTTTAGTGCTCCCGGGCGGCAGGAAAGCAGCCCTTCGGCGTCGAATATGAACGGGCTTGCCATTTTACCGGCCCGCGCCTGTGCGCAGGCCGGAGCTTCATATGTAACAGGAGGGCCACATGACCCGCGAACAGCTTAAAAAACTGGCCGGCGATGAGATATTCGCCGCCGGATTGCAATTCTATCAGAATCAGGGCGTAATCGAGATGCCCCGCAGCCAGCTGACTGCGCAGGGCTCGCAGGGTTCCGCCAATCTGCAGTTCATGGTAAACGACACGCCCCGCCGCATGGTCGCCGTGCGCGCCGACGCGCGGGCCGCGCTGTGCAACTGCGAGGTCTATCAGCAGGAGCTCAAGGAGCGCGGCCGGCGCATGTGCCCGCATGTGGTGGCCGCGATACTGTGCTACCTTGCCAGCGGCAAGGCCGACGAGTACTTCTCCCGCGTGGCGCTCGAGGCCGGCGACTCGCTGCTCAGCTCGTATGAGCCGGTGATACACGAGACCCAGCTGGTGCTCGAGCCCACGCTGCACGTGACCGCGCCCGCGCTCAAGCAGAGCTCGGGCGCCAAGCTCACCGGGCAGGAGGTGGCCGCCTATACCCCGGCCACGCTCTCGCTGCGCGTGGGCAAGCGCCGCTCCGACAACTCGGGGCGCATGTACGCCGTGCGCTCCATGCCCAAGTTCCTGCGCGGCCACATGGCCAAGCAGGAGGTGGAGTTCTCCAAATCGTTTACCTATCAGCCGCAGTGGATGGAGTTCACCCAGCCGCAGCTGCCGCTATTGCGCCTGCTGTGCGAGATATTCACCACGATAGAGCCCGCCGAGCGCGCGGGCTACAAGCTGGTGAGCGACGCGCGCTTTCTGCCCATACCCCCGCTGATGATGGCGCGGCTAATGCGCATACTTTCTGCCTGCCCTTTCCGCCTTGCCATAGGCGAAAAGGAGTTCGAGATAGACGAGGTGCTGCGCGACGGCCTGCCGCTCAAGACCAGTCTGGACACCGCCGGGCGCGACATAGAGCTGACCGCGCGCCTGGAGGGCGGACGGCCCGTGCCGCTGGATCTGGACGGCGAGTTCGTGTTCCTGGCCGGCAGCGTGTACCGCCTGCCCGCCAGCAAGCGCCAGGCGCTCTTCCCGCTCATCAAGCAGATGGCGGGCGGCGTAAGCTCCTTCCGCTTTCAGCCGCGCCAGGCCGAGCGCGTGATAAGCGAGCTGCTGCCCAACCTGAAGCACGCCGCCTCGGTCACGATAGGCGAGAATCTCAAAAAGCGCATAGTGAACGAAAAGCTCAAGCCCAAGGTGTACCTCGAGCGCCAGGGCACGCAGTCAGTGGCGGGCGGCATATCGGCGCGCGTCAAGTTCTGCTATGGCGATCTGGAGATAGACCCCTTCGCCCCGGCGGGCACGCTGGCCATAACCGAGGCGCACGGCCCCGAGGCGGGCTTCAGCGCATACGACCCCGAGCACCCGCTGGACATACCCCAGCCCATTGAGACCGGAGCGCCGGCCGACGCCCCGGCTCAGGTGCAGCCCGGCGAGCGCCTGCTGATGCGCGACGCCGAGGGCGAGCGCCAGATAATCGACGTGCTTTCGGGCTACGGGTTCAAGGTGCGGCTGGGCGAGGTACACCTCGCCGGTCAGGACGAGATATACGAGTTCTTCGTGGATGGCATAAAGGAGCTCAGCCGCGTGTGCGAGGTCTACTGCTCCGATTCCTTCCGCCGCATGACGCCGCGCAAGCTGGTGCCGCGCGGGCGTAGCTTCATATCGGACGGCAAGCTGCTGATGAGCCTGGAGGGCGAGCTGGGCGAGCTGCCGCCGCAGGAGCTGGTGGCCATACTGGCCGCGCTGCGCGACCGCAAGAAGTACTTCCGCCTGCACGACGGCTCCATGCTCTCGCTGGACGAGATAGGCCAGGACTGGCTGGAGCTGGCCGACGCGGTGGCCGACGCGGGCGTGGTGCGCAAGAGCGGCGTGCTGGAGCTGGAGAGCTACCGCGCGACCTACCTCAACTCGCTGCTCAAGAACCTCAGCAACATGGAATCCGACGCCTCGGTCGACGACGCGGCGCGCCTGGAGGCCCCCACCGACCCCTGCCCCGAGGAGCTGGGCGCCACGCTGCGCCCCTACCAGCAGCGCGGCTTTGAGTGGCTGCAGGCGATGTACAAGCTGCACCTGGGCGGCGTGCTGGCCGACGACATGGGCCTGGGCAAGACGCTGCAGGTGATATCGGTGATGCTGTACGCGCGCCTGCACGACGGGCGCATGCCCTCCTTGGTGGTCGCGCCCACCACGCTCACCTACAACTGGCTCTCCGAGATAAGGAAATTCGCGCCGCAGCTCACCGCGCTGGTGCTGGACGGCTCGCGCCAGAAGCGCCAGGAGATGATAGAGCAGCTGCGCGTAAAGCACGACGTGGACGTGCTGATAACCTCCTACCCGCTGATACGCCGCGACGGCGAGCTGCTCAGCGAGTTCAGGTTCCGCTTCTGCATACTGGACGAGGCGCAGAACATCAAAAACGCCCAGTCCGTGGGCGCGGAGGCCGTGCGGCAGATAAACGCGCTGTGTCGCTTCGCCCTCACCGGCACGCCCATGGAGAACCATCCCGGCGAGCTGTGGTCCATATTCAACTTCGTCATGCCGGGCTATCTGCTCTCCAACAGCGCCTTCATGCGCCAGCACGGCCAGGGCCAGAACGCCGACTCGCTGCGCGTAAAGCTCAGGCCCTTCCTGCTGCGCAGGCTCAAGCGCGACGTGCTGCCCGAGCTGCCCGAGAAGGTTGAGCAGACCATAATCGCCGAGCCCACGCCCGAGCAGCTGGACGTGTACCGCGCGTCGCTCCTGCGCCTGCGCGGCCATGTGCAGGAGCTGCTGGGCCAGAACGAGGGCGGCGCGAGCGCGTTCGGCCGCAGCCGCATAGAGGTGCTCTCGGCCATAACCGAGCTGCGGCAGATATGCTGCCACCCCTCGCTGTGCCTGGACGGCTACGCGGGCTCCTCGGGCAAGCTGGAGCTGCTTATGGACATACTTCCCAGCGCGCTGGAAAACGGCCACCGCGTGCTGCTGTTCAGCCAGTTCACCTCCATGCTGGCGCTGATAAAGGAGCGCCTGACCGCGGAGGGCATAGGCTGGCTCTACCTGGACGGCCAGACCCCCGCCGAGGAGCGCATCGCGCTGGTCGAAAAGTTCAACTCCGGCATGGAAAAGAGCGAGGAGACCCGCGACGTGCCCGACGTGTTCCTGATATCGCTCAAGGCCGGCGGCTCGGGCCTCAACCTGACCGGCGCCGACATGGTCATACACTACGACCCCTGGTGGAACCCCGCCGTGGAGGACCAGGCCACCGACCGCGTACACCGCATAGGCCAGACGCGCTCGGTGCAGGTGCTGCGCCTGATAACCAAGGACACCGTGGAGCAGGGCGTGCTGGAGATGAGCCAGCGCAAGCGCGCGCTGTTCGACCAGGTGATAACCGCCGGCGACACCATTCCCACCCAGCTCACCGAAGCGGAGATACTGCAGCTGTTCCAGATGGATTGACAGCTCCGCGCCCCGGATGCAATGACATCCGGGGCGCCAGAGCGCTGAAAGACCCATGGTTTTTCAACGCGAAGGGACGGTCGTCTGAAATTCTGCGGAATCTTCGGGCGGCGACCGGAACGGGAATGCATTTTTCTCCGTAAACGTTTGCTCCCGCAAAATGCCGGAAGTGACGTACACGCCGTCATTTCCGATTGAACAGGCTGTCCTGCGAAACTTTGTCAATAGTCTG
>JBJEUC010000397.1:0-9884 GCA_051883635.1 Candidatus Fimadaptatus sp. | reverse complement strand
CCGGGTGCGCCCGCGCCTTCCGATAGCAAAAGCAGTCTCCGCACGCACATTGCGCGGAGACTGCTTGCTTTACCATAACGGGCTTACTCAGGCCAGCAGGGGCCGCACTCAGCTGCATATGCCATCGCGCGCCCACTCAGCAGGGCGTTCGCAGCACAGGCCGCCTCTGCGCCGACCGGGTACGGCAAAGCAGCCCCCGCACGCATCGCGGAGGCTGCTCATACTGTCCAAACGCACATTCCCGCATCAACTGCGGGCCTCCCTCTCCCGCCGCTTACAGCGCTATCCCCAGCTTCGCCGCCTGCGCGCGCACATGCGCGGCGGCGCGGTCGTAGTCGGCCAGCTCGGGCAGGTGCTCCAGCATCACGGGCATGTCCGGGTCGAGCGCGCTTATGCCGCCCAGCAGCGCGCCGTAGTCCAGCGCGCCGGTGCCGGCGGGCGTCTCCTCCAGATGCACCAGCATCCGCTCGCGCCGGAGTATCACGTCCTTCAGGTGGCAGGAGCAGATCCTCGGGCCCAGGCGCGCGATGAAATCCGCGATGTACTCGCCGTTGTGCTCGTAGCGCCGGGGGCTGTTTATCAGGTTGACCGGGTCAAAGTGTACGCCGAAGCGCTCGCGACCCACGTCGCGCAGCAGCCGCTCGCAGCTCGCGGTCGAATCGGGCAGCATCCACTGCATGCACTCCAGTGTGAAGCAGGCACTGCGCGGCTGCGCCTCGTCGATTATGCGCTGTATAGTGCGCGCGACCAGCTCGTAGGTCGCCTCGCTGTCGTAGCCCGGAAAGTAGCGGTCCCACTCCGCGTCGCTGGTGGGGTTGCCGGATACGTTCACGCAGCAGCGCGCGCCTATGCGGTCGGCCAGCTGAAGCAGCCGCACGTTGCGCTCCAGACTGCGCGCGTTCCGCTCGGGGTCGGGCGTGAGCATGTTGTTCCACACGCCCACCTCGGCTATCACTATGTCGCCTTCGCGGGCGGCCTGGCGGTACTCGGCTATCAGCGCGTCGGGCGCGTCCGCGTCCAGCGGGCAGTAGGCGGCGCGGTAGCCCTTGCGCTTCAGCTCGGCTATCCACTCCTCGGGGGAGTGCGTGGCGCGTATCGGTGCGCCCAGTCTCATGGCGGCCACCTCCTTACTTGTTCTCCAGCAGCTCTATCACCGTCTTGAGCTGGGGCAGCGCGTCGATGTAGGCGTAGCGGCCGGTATCCCATTCGCCGCGCTGCGTCATGGGCATCCCGGCAGCGTCCAGCCGCGCGATGACGGTATCCATGCCCTTTACCCAGAAGGCGATGTGATGCACGCCCTCGCCGCGCGCGTCCAGGTCGTGCCGCCAGGTGCTGGGGTGTTCGTCGGGCTGAATCAGCTCTATGTTGATGTTGGGGCCCACGTCGAAGAAGGCCTGCTTTACGCGCGCTTCGGTCGGCTGGCCCTGATAGGTGGTGCGCGCCAGCTCGTAGCAGTCGGTCTCGGTCACGGTGTAGTCCGCGCCCAGCACGCGCTTGTAGGCCTCGGCGGTCGCGACTATGTCGTGGCAGAGTATGCCTATCTGGCAGACGATGTCGGTACCCAGCATGTTTTCCATGTGTGATAACACCTCCGCAGGATAAAATCATGATAAGATTATAATGCGCGCGCGCGTACATGTCAATCGAAATGGCTAAATAAGTAGGGACGTCGGCTGCGCATGGCGGCACTTACGTAGGGTGAGTGCCCGGCAGTTGACGGGGCCGGTTCACTTTCATACCGACCGTTCATATAAACAAGCCCGCCGGGCAGCGTGCCTCGCCAACGCAGTGCGCCCCTGCCCACGCGGCAGGCGGAAGCCCTTCGCCACGTTCAGGATGATGCGTGCGCGGACATGTCAATCGCAACGGCCAAATATGTCGGGACGGCGGGCGGTGCTGCATCAGTATGCGCGCCCACGCAGGCGCGCTCCTTCCGTGCCGCCACATCGGCGCGGCGCAGTCGCACCCCTCACCGCCCCAGCCCGCACACCTTCCGGAGCGTACCGGCCGTGCGGATGGTCAGCCGCTCGGCAAGGCCCGCGCGGGCGGTGCTCTTCCACCAGGCGCACTGCTGGTAGCGACTGCGGTCGAAGCTCCAGAATATGACGCGCCCATAGACCTGCACCGCCTCCAGCCCCTCGGAGGGCGGCCCTGCCAGGGCGCAGATGGCCTCGGGCGCGTCGCCGGTCAGTATGAATATCAGGTTGTCGTAGGCGCGCTTGTCGCCTGTGCCCCACCACGCGGGCGCGTGGGCGAGTATGTCCTCAAGCTCCTCCCGGGATATGACGTGCGCGGGTACGCTTACGCCGAAGCGGGCCGCGAGCACGCTCTCCACGGCGGCCCGGACCATGGAGGCGTCGCCCTCCGAGGCGAGCAGCACGTTCCCGCTGTTCAGATACGTGGCCACGCCGGTGAAGCCCGCCTCCTCAAGGGCGGCCTTCAGCTCCGGCATGGCGACGCGGTTTTTGCCGCTTATGTTTACGCCCCGCAGGAAGGCGAAAAAGCTGTTCATTGCGTTCACCTGCCTTTATGCTTACGGAGCGCTGCTCAGCGCGCGTCCGGGTCGGGAGGGGAGTAGCGGTCGGGCGGCACGGCGCGCTCGCTCAGGCGCGCGTTGGCCGACTGCCTGACGAGCGTGTACAGCACCGACGCCAGCGGTATGAACACCAGCATGCCGATTATGCCGAACAGCCCCTGGCCTATCACCACGGCGGCCAGCGTCCATATGGGCTTGAGGCCTATCGAGTTGCCCATCACGTGCGGGTAGATGAGGTTGCCCTCTATCTGCTGCAGCACCAGGAACATGATTACGAACCATACCGCCGTTATCGGGTCGTTCATCAGTATCAGCAGCGCGCCGGTTATGCAGCCCAGCCATGCGCCCACCAGCGGTATCAGCGCGGTCACGGCGATGAACACGCTTATAAGCAACGCGTAGGGCATGCCAAGCAGCGTCATGCATACGAAGAACATGCAGCCCAGTATCAGCGCCTCGGTGCACTGGCCCGATATGAACGCCGAATAGGTGCCGTGCATCAGCCGGCATATCTCGACCGTGCGGTCGGCGGGCCTGCAGGGCAGGTAGGCGTAGAGCAGCTTGCGCGCCTGACAGCCCAGCTTTTCCTTGGAGACCAGTATGTATATGGCAAACAGCGCGCTGAAGAACACGTCCATCACCGCTCCGGCGAGGGAGGATACCACCGAGGTCGAGTAGCTCACGCCGCTCATGACCAGCTCCAGCGCGCGCATCAGCTGATTCCGCAACTCCTCTGCCGTGGGCGGCATGTCGCCCGAGCCGCGTATCAGCCCGGCCAGGTCGATGTCGTACTGCTGGAGGAAATCGTCCGCGCGCGCGATGAGGTCGGGCACGACCTGGGCGAGCATGTCGAATATCATCCTCAGCGTGCGCAGCAGCTCGGGTATCATCAGCGTGCATACCAGGTACACCACCCCGCACAGCAGCGCGAGCGTCAGCAGCAGGCTGAGCGCGCGCAGATGGCCGCGCTTCAGCCTGTGCCTGCGGTCGATGCGGCCCAGCAGGCGCTCTATGGCGCGCATGGGCACGTTGAGTATGAAGGCGATGACCCCGCCCCACGCCAGCGACGACGCGGCGGAGGCCAGCCAGCGCGCAAATCCGGCCACCTCGCCTATCCTGAACAGCAGAAATCCCAGCCCCACGCCGAAGCCCACCACTATCAGCGCGGACGCGAGCGTCGAACGTTTCTTCAATTATATCCACCTCCGCCATGCGCGCGGGCTCGCCGCCCGACGGCACGCACAAAAACTATATTGTTGCTCGAAAAAGCGCCGCTGAACCCGGCGGGTCCACTCGCGCGGCATTCAGGCCGGTCGCGGCCATGGGCGCGCCGTTGAAGCAGACTGGCTCACCTACGCGGCGCTCGGGCGGGCACGGCCACGAGCGCGCCGTTGAACCCACGCGCGCTCACCTACGCGGCGCTCGGGCGGTTGCGGTTGCGGACACGCCGTTGAAGCAGACTGGCTCACCTGCGCGGCGCTCATACCGCCACTACCAAGGTCACGCCGCGTCAGCCCATTCCGCCACAGCCCACGCGCGTAAGGTACGCCGCTTTCCAACAGCCCGCATCCCTTTGGCGCGCCGCGCAGCGGCCCCTCACATACGCCCTATCGCCTCAACGACCGCATCCACGGCCTCGGGCCGGGTGGCCCACGACGTGACCAGCCGGAAGAGCGTGCGCCCCTCGCAGGGCGGCTCCATCGGCAGGAAGCTGGCGACCTGGCCAAGTATCGCCGCCTGGCGCTCGTCCAGCACCGGGAATATCTGGTTGGTGGGGGAGGGGTAGCGCAGCCCGATGCCCCGGGCCGCGAAGGCCGCCGCCATGCGCTGCGCGCAGTCCACCGAGTGGCGCGCCGCGCGCAGGTACAGCCCGTCCTCCGCCAGCAGGCGCTCGAACTGCACGCCCAGCAGGCGGCCCTTGGCCAGCAGCGCGCCGCGCTGCTTGACGATGTAGGCAAAGTCCTCGGCTATCGCGGGCGCGTTTATCACTATCGCCTCGCCAAAGAGCGCGCCCAGCTTGGTGCCGCCTATCGTGAAGGCATCGCACAGCGCGGCCATGTCGGCAAGGGTCATGCCGGTGCAGGCCATCGCGCAGCCCAGCCGCGCGCCGTCCGCGTACAGGTAGAGCCCCTGCTCGCGGCAAAAGCTGCTCAGCGCGCGCAGCTCGTCAAGCGAATAGACCGTGCCCCATTCGGTGGGCTGGGAGATGTAGACGAGCCGGGGCTTTGCCGTGTGCGGGGGCATCTGCCCGGCCAGCACGCGCTCAATGTCCGCCGGGGCGAGCTTGCCGTCGCGCCCGCCCGCGCTCAGCACGCGGTGCCCGGCGGCCTCTATCGCGCCGGCCTCGTGCGTGTTTATGTGGCCGCTGTCGGCGCATATGGCCGCCTCGTGCGGGCGCAGCGCCGCCGTGAGCACCAGCAGGTTTGCCTGGGTGCCGCCGGGCACGAACTGCACGAAGCACTCCCGCCCGGCAAGCGCGCGTATCATCGCGCGCGCGTGCTCGCAGTGGGGGTCGCTGCCGTAGCCGCTGGTCTGCTCAAGGTTGGTGCGCGCGATAGCCTCGATTATCTCGGGCAGCGCGCCCTCGGCGTAGTCGCATTCAAAGTTGTATATCATGGGCCTGTCCTTTCTTTATATATGTCGTCGGGCGCGTCCGCGCCGCCGGGCTGCGCGGTGAGCCGGTATTCGCCGGGCGTCACGCCGTAGGCGCGCTTGAACAGCTTGGAAAAGTACTGCGGGCTGGCTATGCCCACGGCCGGGGCGACCTCCCTTAGCGGGAGCCCGCCGCGCAGCAGCTCGCCCGCGCGCTCCAGCCGCACGCGCTGCAGGTATTCGCACACCGAGCAGCCGGTCTCGCGGCGGAAGAGCTTGTGCAGGTAGGTGGGGTGTATGTGCAGCTCGCGGGCGATGTCCAGCGCGGTCAGCGCGCCGCTGTAGCGGCTGCGAATGATGTCCAGCGCCAGGGCGACGTGGGCCGAGCGCACCGGCAGGCGCGCGCTGCGCCACAGCCGCGCCATCAGCAGCACTATCTGCGTGGCCAGCAGCGAGCACATGCGCTCCGCGTCGCAGAGCGTGGAGTCGGCCAGCAGGACTATCTGCTTGAGCAGGTCGTGTACGGCGCCGTCCTCGTCGGTGAGCGCCATGAAGGGCGCGGGCGCGGCCAGCATCCGCCCCAGCGCGGGCGAGGCCTCGGCGAGGGTGCGCGTGCCCGGGCAGCGCCCGTCCGAGGGCTCGTACTGGAACTCTATGTTCATCATGCCGAAGGGCGAGGCGCGGTCCAGCAGCAGCCGGTGCCGCACGCCCGCGTCGATGAATATGAACTGCCGCCGGGCGAGCGCGACCGTGCGCCCGTCCACGCGCACGCAGGCCGCGCCCTCGGTAACGTACATTATCTCGCACAGGTTGTGCGAGTGGTCCACCTCGTCCAGCGTTGTGGACAGCATGTCGGCGCGGTCGTAATACGCGTACACTATGGGCACGTACTCGCTTTCGCGGAAGCAGGGCGAATATATCGATATCATGCGCTAATCCTCGTCAAAGCTCATGGACTCGGGCCGGACGCTGCGGTAATCGCAGGTGACGGCGTAGGTGCGGCGGTACTCCTGGGGCGTCACGCCGGTCTGGCGCTTGAAGCAGCGGCTGAAGTACTGCTGCGTGGCTATGCCGCACAGCTTGGATATGTTCAGCATGCTCAGGTCGGTGCGCGCCAGCAGGAAGCGCGCCTTGTCCATGCGCAGCCCGGTCAGGTACTGGCCGGGATGGGTGCCGGTCTGCTCGGTGAACAGCCGGTGCAGGTGCCCCACATGCACGCCCGCCGCGCGCGCCACGTCCTCGGTGGTTATGTCGAACATGTAGTTGTCGCGCATGAACTGTATCGCGGCGCGCACGTGGCGGTTGCCGGGCGGCACGCTCTCGCCGGGGCGCACGCACGCGCCGGCGGCGCATATCAGAAGCGAATTGAGCGCGCAGCCCGTGAGCAGCTCGCGTTCGCCCGGGTCGTACCTCTGGTACGCGCCTATCACCGCCAGCGCGCTGAGCACATGCGCCTGCCGGTCGTGGAACACGAAGCGGCTCTCCTCGCGCGCGCAGAACGCGCGGTAGTCGGGGTAGGCCGCGTACAGCTCGGCGGGCGACATGACGCCCCTGCGCGCCGGCCCCAGATGCATGGCTATCTGCGCCGGACGGAAGAGCTGGGAGTGCGTGCAGGCAAGCGGCGCGCAGCCTCGCATCAGCAGCACCCGGTCGCCGGCCAGCGTCACGCTGCCGTCGCCAAAGCTCACCTCGCAGCTGCCCTCTGCGGCAATGAGCAGGCGTATCTCCTCGGCGCACGCCTCCGCGCCCTCCCTCGCCAGTTCAAACGCGCCCTGCGCCCTGAGCCAGCCGTTCATCTCAGCGCCCCCTCATGCGGTTATTGATGCAACTATTGTATCAAAATCCGGGAAAAAAGTAAACAGATAAGCCGTCAAAGAAGCGGAGGGAGTGTGGAGGGAGCATGACATTTCGCGTAAAGAGCGCGTCCGGCGGCGTGCGCGCCGGGCGCGGGGCGGCGCGTGCCGAGATGGGCTGCGCACCGGCCCGCTCCATTTGGGCAGGCCGATGCGGGCGCGCTGCCGCCGCAAAATGCGCATGAGCCGCCTGCCGGGCGCTGCAACCTTTTGTGTCATTTGTCGGTCAAAAGAGGAAAGAGAAGCCTTTTGCCGTTTACAAGCGCCGGGATTGAGTGTATAATTAAAAATAGATATTTGTAACAATGAATTTTACATATATTGGGGAGGCTTGCCATATGGGAGAATGGTTTGCAGGACTCATGAACGTACTGTCCGGCACGGCGACATACGGCGTATATGCCGCTATAATCATAATATTCGCGGTCGCCTGCGTCAAGTGCCTTGCGCCGGTGATGGCCAACACGCGCGCGCTCAACCGCGCGATAAAGGCCATGAAGAAGGACAAGGGCAAGACCGTGCGCCGCAAGACCTGGGAAAACGAGATGTTCCTGGGCGACGGCGGACTGCAGCCCGCCTGGCGGCTGTATCTGGAAAACGTGTTCTTCGCCGACAGCCACATGCAGGCGCCCTGCAGCGTGGAGGATTACATAAACGAGGACTCGGTGATAAACATCCCGGGCCGCTCCTCGCTGGGCGAGAGCGTGCCCTCGGTGTTCGTGTCGCTGGGCTTCCTGGGCACGCTGATAGGCATAGTCATATCGCTTTCGACGATGCAGGTGAGCAACTTTGACGAGGTCTCGGCCTCCATGCTCAATATGCTCAACGGCATGCGCTACGCCTTCGGCACCTCCATAGTGGGCGTGGTGGCGTCCATCACCTTCACCGTGCTCAACAAGACCGTGCAGGGCCGCGCGCGCAATACGCTGGAGGAGTTCACGCAGATATTCCAGCAGGATACCGACATGCCCCCGGTCGACCCCATCACTCAGATAGCCACCTATCAGCAGGAGCAGACCCGCGCGCTGGCCACGCTGGTCAACGAAGTGCAGACCACGCTCGTCAGCCGCGTGGACGAGGTGCTCAGCGCCAACCTCGCGCCGCTGTCCAAGTCGATGGAGAGCTTCATGAGCGCCGCCACCTTCAAGCAGGTGGAGGGCGTGGAGCGCATCGTCAACAGCTTCGTCAGCCACATGGACCAGGCGCTGCGAGGCCAGTTCCAGAACCTGGCCGCCGTGATGAACGAGACCTGCCGCGCGCAGCAGGCCGCCAACGATACCATGCAGAGCGCGCTCAAGGGCTTTGCCTCGGTCACGGGCGACATCACCTCGGTGCAGCGCGCCTCCCAGGCCATAGTCGAGCGCTTCGAGAGCTACCTTGCCAGCCTCAACGCGGCCCAGAAGGCTCAGGACGAGCGCGGCGCGCAGATATCCCAGCAGGTCGAGGTGATGCAGAAGGCCGCGCGCGAGCAGGCGCGCTACATAAACCAGCTGCAGGATTACCTGATAAAGCTGCAAAAGGGCCTGGACGCCTATTCCGCAAAGAGCGCCGAGTTCATGAAGAGCTATGCCGAGACCGCAAACGTCAGCCAGCAGATGCTGCGCGACGCCGGAGCGGCGCTCGAAAACGGCGCCAGGTCGCTCACGGCCGCCTCCGACGTGCAGATGAGCAATCTGGAAAACAACCTGGCCCGGATGCTCGCCAATATGGACAAGGCCCTGCGCGACGTGACCGAGCAGCTCAACTGGACCATCTCCTCGATAAACGAGAGCGTAAAGCAGCTGCCGGACGTGGTAAACGGCAGCGCGCAGAGCTACGCCAGCGAGATGTCCCGCTTCGTGGAGAGCGTGCGCCGGCTGCAGCGCTCGCTGGACGCCGCGCTGGACGGCTCCGACCCCGCGCCCGAGTACAGTAGGAGGAGAGTCGAATGATAAGTCGCCGCAAGCGTACCCGTCAAGGCGGCGAGGGCGGCGGCCACTGGATATGCTTTTCCGACCTGATGTCCTCGCTGGTCATGGTGTTCATAATGGTCATGCTGTTCAGCATGTACCAGTATTACGACATGTTCGACACAAAGACCGAGGAGCTGCTCAAGCAGTCGCAGCTGCTCGACTCCAAGCAGGCCGAGCTGGACAGCGCGCAGGCCGAGCTGACCGCGGCCGAGAAGAACCTCGCGCTCAAGGAGGCGCTGGCGCTGGCGCAGCAGAGCACGCTGGACGAGCTGAAGGCGCAGCTGGCCGCGCAGCAGAGCGAGCTGGACCTGGCGCAGAGCGCGCTCAACAGCGCTCTGGCCAATCTGGACGACCAGACGACCAAGCTGAACGCGCTGGTGGGCGTGCGCTCGCAGATAATCGCCGAGCTCTCCGACGCGCTGGCGAGCGCCAACCTTGAGGCCAACATCGACGAGGAGACGGGCGACATCACCTTCTCCAGCGGCATATACTTCGACTTCGGCTCGGCGGAGCTGAAGGCGGAGGGCATGTCCTCGCTCAATGAGTTCATACCGCTCTACTTCAACGTGCTGCTGACCGACAGGTACCGCAACTACCTCAGCGAGGTGGTGATAGAGGGCCACGCCGATACCAACGGCGACTACATGACCAACCTCGACCTCAGCCAGCGCCGCGCCTACGCCGTGCTCAGCTACCTCCTCTCGGACGGCTACCCCTACCTTACCTCCGCCCAGAAGGAGACGCTGCGCTCCATCACCACGGCCAACGGCCGCTCCTATTCCAACCCCGTCTATCGGGAGGACGGCACGGTCGATATGGACGCCTCGCGCCGCGTGGAATTCAAGTTCCGCCTGAAGGACACCGAGATGATAGCGGAAATGAAGAAGCTGCTCGAAAACATGGGGCAGGAATACATAACGATAGGCGGCCAGGACGCCGGCGCAGCCGCGT
>JBJEUC010000396.1:0-2404 GCA_051883635.1 Candidatus Fimadaptatus sp. | reverse complement strand
CCAGCTCGCACAGAGCCGACAGTATCTCCATCAGCACGGTGCGCATGTACAGCCGCGCCTCTGGGCCCGCCGCGCCCTCCAGCCTGTACGCGCGCTCAAACAGCTTGTCCACGCCCGAGCCGGGCGAGCAGGAGAGCCGGTCCGGCAGCGCGTCCAGTATCGGGTTCTGGTAGCGCGGCTCGGCCTCCTCGCGCGTGCCGAACATGTAGTCCCGGCGCGCCTCGCGCCCCCGCGCGTCAAAGCAGATTATGTAGCAGCGGTAGGGCGGCACTCCCCGCACCACCTGGCCGGGCTTGCGTATGTTCACATCGCCCTCCGCCATGGGGGTGTACACACCGTCTATCTCTATGCCGCCGTCCGAGCGGGTGTAGTATTCCAGCTCATAATCGTAGACCTCCCGCGCGGTATAGCCGCCCTGCGCGGCCCGGCCCACGTAGCCGTCAAACGCCGAGGCGCGCAGCACGCGCGGGTTGAAATCCGCCATGTCAAGATACATATTTTCTTCCTCCCCAGGGCCTTTACAGCACAAGCATATGATACTTTTGTCCTATTGTCAACAGTTTTTTCCTAACGCCCGCGCGCGCATATGTGATATCATATAGGCAGGAAATACGTCAGCGGAGGAATGCATATGACTGGCAAGGAGCGCATTGCGCGCATACTTAAGCACGAAAAGGTGGACCGCATAGGCCTTTACGAGCACTTCTGGGGCGATACACACAAGACCTGGGTCGAGCAGGGCAAGGTCAGCCCCGACGCCAACTTTGCCGACCTGTTCGGGTTCGACATGGACGAATGCTGGGCCTTCAACCTGATGGCCGACCTCGACTTCGAGCCGCAGAAGATCGCCGAGGACGAGGACACCGTGACGCTGCTGGACGGCAACGGCGCGACGCTGCGCCGCCACAAGTTCCACGACACCACGCCCGAGCACATAGACTTTGCGATAAAGACGCGCGAGGACTGGGAGACGCGCATAAAGCCGCTGCTCACGCCCGACCCGCGCCGCATCAACTTCGAGGGCTACCGCCGCGTAAAGGAGCAGTGCGCCAAGGCCGGCCGCTTCTTCGTATGGAGCGGCGTGAACGTGTTCGAGAGTATCCATCCCGTCACCGGCCATGTGAACATGCTCATGGCGATGATAGACGATCCCGAGTGGGTCGAGGACATGGCCAATACCTATGCGGATCTGATAATAGAGCTGCAAAAGATGCTGTTTGAAAAGGAAGGCTGGCCGGACGGCATATGGTACTATGAGGACATGGGCTACAAGGGCAGCCCCTTCATGTCCCCCAACTTCTACCGCCAGATGATACAGCCCGCGCACGCAAAGACCATCAATTTCGCCCACGACAACGGCATGCCCGTGATAATGCACTCCTGCGGCTATGTCGAGCCGCTGCTGCCCTACATGATAGAGGCCGGCATCGACTGCCTGGAGGTAATCGAGGTCAAGGCGGGCATGGACCTGGTAAAGCTCCACGAGCAGTTCGGCGACCGTATCTCCTTCATGGGCGGCATAGACGTGCGCACGCTCTACACCAACGACCGCGCCGTGATAGACCGCGAGCTGGAGAGCAAGATACCGATAGTCAAGCAGGGCTACAACTTCATGCTGCACTCCGACCACTCCATACCCAAGACCGTGGACTTTGAGACCTACCAGTACTTCATAAAGCGCGGCCTTGAGCTGGGCACTTACGACTGACCCCTCCTGCCCCGTCATCGGCTCCTCCGGACGCCGTGGCGGGGTTTTTACGCACATGCAAACGCGCCCCGTGAAATGCTTCGCGGGGCGCGCTTTCGTATGTGCAACTGCGGGCTTGCCCCCGACGCCATCTTGGCATGCAAAAAACGCCCGGGCGACCAGGTCGCCCGGGCGAAGTGCATCGATTCTGTTATTCAGCCTTGGGGCCGGCGGCGACCAGCGCCTTGCCAGCCTCGTTGCCCTCGTACTTGGCGAAGTTCTTCACGAAGCGGGCGGCCAGATCCTTGGCCTTGGTCTCCCACTCGGAGGCGTCCGCGTAGGTATCGCGGGGGTCGAGTATGCCGGTGTCAACGCCGGGCAGCTCAGTGGGAACCTCGAAGTTGAAGTAGGGTATGGTCTTGGTGGGCGCCTTCAGTATGGAGCCGTCCAGTATCGCATCGATTATGCCGCGGGTATCCTTTATGGATATGCGCTTGCCGGTGCCGTTCCAGCCGGTGTTGACCAGATAGGCCTTGGCGCCGCTCTTCTCCATGCGCTTTACCAGCTCCTCGGCGTACTTGGTGGGATGCAGCTCCAGGAAGGCCTGGCCGAAGCACGCGGAGAAGGTGGGGGTGGGCTCGGTTATGCCGCGCTCGGTGCCCGCCAGCTTGGCGGTGAAGCCGGACAGGAAGTAGTACTTGGTCTGCTCGGGGGTCA
>JBJEUC010000395.1:0-2415 GCA_051883635.1 Candidatus Fimadaptatus sp. | reverse complement strand
GACCATGCCCCGCGAGCTGGAGCGCAACTTCCAGATCTCGGACAGCGTGCTGCGTTACCTGGTGGTTGCCAACGATGGCAAGCTGCCGCCCAAGCGTGAATTCCGTCCCGCCGCTCCCGCGACGCCGGCCGCTCCCGCTCAGGTCATAACCATCGCCGATACCGCTACCGACGAGATGGTGGTCACCGCGACCGAGACCAGCGAAGAGCCCAAGGCCGAGGACGCCGCTCCGGCCGCGCCCGAGCAGGAATAATTGAGTTGAAAAAGGAAGGTGTCAGTGGTTGAACAAGGTCATATTGATAGGCAACCTGACCCGCGACCCTGAGACTAGAACCGTTCCCAGCGGGGTAACGTGCTGTTCGTTCGGCCTGGCCGTCAACAGGCGCTTTACCAACGCGCAGGGTCAGCGGGAGACCGACTTTTTTAACGTGACCGCATGGCGTCAGCTGGGCGATCTGTGCATGAAGTACCTGTCCAAGGGACGTAAGGTCTGCGTCGAAGGCTCGATACAGATACGTACCTATGATGCGCAGGACGGTACCAAGCGCACCGCCGTTGACATTATCGCGGACAATGTCGAATTCCTCTCCAGTGCAAACGAAGCCCGTCAAAGCGACGGTTTTACCGCTCCGCCGCCGCCCGCTCCGCCTGCCTTCAGCAGTCAGAACGGGTTTACGCAGGTGGACAATGACGAACTGCCCTTCTGATAAGAGGCAGGTATCCTATTAAGGAGGTACGCAAAATGTCTGAAGATAGAGGCGATCGCGCCGCGCGCCGTCCGCGTGGCCGCAGGCCGCGCCGCAAGGTGTGCCAGTTCTGTGTGGACAAGGTAGAGCATATCGATTACAAGGAAGTCATGCGTCTGCGCCGTTACATCAACGAGCGCGGCAAGATACTGCCCCGCCGCATGTCCGGCACCTGCGCCAAGCATCAGCGTCAGCTTTCCATAGCGATAAAGCGCGCCCGTGCCATAGCGCTGCTGCCCTACACCGCGGACTAATTCCCAGCGGATGCACGTCGCCCTCCGGAGCTTTTTCCGGAGGGCGATTTTTGTATGTCGCGTGCGGCAGGCCGCACGCGAGGGGGGTGCTGCGGCAGACTGAGCCGCTGTGCGGCTCAGTCTGCCTGACTGGAGGAAGCAATGCCGCTCGTGGCGGCATTGCGGGCGGCGGACCGGCAAAGCCGGTCCGCCGAATTAAGCCCCGGGGTCAAGGGGGGACGTGAGGGACGAGGGGACGGAAGGTACGGGGGACGTGAGGGACTAGGGGACGGGAGGACGGGGACGTGGGGCTCGGGGATTAGCGCCATTGTTTTGCCGTTCCTGCGCAGCATGTTGACATGTTTGTGCTTGACAGATGCGCGGGATACCGCTATCATTATAATGTTTGAGTATGCAGACATTGGTTCATTCATATGCAAAAGAGGGGTTATATGGATTACATAGTGCTGATCCCTGCGTACAAGCCGGACATGCGGCTGGTCACATTGGTGGACGAACTCACTCAGGCCGATATGAACGTGCTGGTGGTGGACGACGGCTCCACGCTGGAGCAGAAGCCGGTGTTCGACGCGCTGGCCGAGCGCGGCATAGAGGTAGTGCGCCATGCGGTCAATCAGGGCAAGGGCCGGGCGATGAAGACCGGCTTCAACTACCTGCTCATAAATCACCCCGAGCTCAAGGGCATAGTCACCGCCGACTGCGACGGCCAGCATACGCCCGAAGACATCCGCAAGGTGCTGGACGCGCTGCGCGAGCATCCTGATGACATGATAATCGGCGCGCGCAAGTTCACCGGCAAGGTCCCGGTGCGCTCGCTGCTGGGCAACAAGATAACGCGGGGCGTGTTCTGGTTCGCCACCGGCATACGCATCACCGATACCCAGACCGGCCTGCGCGGCTTCCCCATGGCCAGCATACCGCGCATAATGAAGCTGGCAGGCGAGCGCTATGAGCTGGAGATGAACATGCTCCTCGCGCTCAAGGACTGGGACATGAAGGCGACCGAGGTGCCGATAGAGACCATCTACATCGACGAAAACGCCTCCTCGCACTTCAACGCGCTGCGGGACGGCCTGTGCGTCTTTCGGCAGATAATAACCTACATGTGCAGCTCCGTGGCGTCCTGGATAGTGGACTACGGCGGATACATACTGCTGCTGCTGTTGCCGTTCGGCCTGCCCGAGGCGGTCTGTCATGTGCTGGCGCGCATATGCTCCGCCCTGGTCAACTTCAAGATAAACCAGAAGGCCGTGTTCCGCGTAAAGGGCGGCAAGCGCGAGCTGCTGCTCTATCTGCTCATGGTGGCCATCACGCTCAGCATAGGCACGCCGCTGCTGGCGCAGCTCACGCGCTGGGGCTGGCATCCGGTCATCGCCAAGATGTGCGTGGACTGGGTGATGTTCGTGTTCAACAAC
>JBJEUC010000394.1:0-2424 GCA_051883635.1 Candidatus Fimadaptatus sp. | reverse complement strand
GCTGGAGAAGGTGCCGGGGCTGAGCTTCTGCCGGGCGGAGACGCACGCGGCGCGCGAGGTCTACTACGGCTTGGGCCGGATAATGGGCGTGGCGCTCACGCTGGTACTGCCCGCCACCGGCATGGGCTCCGCGATAGTGCTTCTGTGCCTGATGGCCACGCAGTACCTGGGGCTGTACCTGTCCCGGGGCATAATGCGCGACCTCGATAAGACGCCCATCTAGGCCCCGACACCGGCGCGGGCCGCGCATTGGCCGCGCCCGGATGACCATGCGAGGAGTAAGTCGATATGGAAAAGGTATCCATCTACACCATAGCACAGCGCCTGGGCGTGTCGGCGGCAACGGTCAGCCGCGCGCTTTCGGGCAAGGGGCGGGTCAGCCCCGAGCTGAGGCAGCGCGTCGCCGAGGTCGCGCGCGAGCTTAACTATCAGCCCAACCGGCTGGCCCGCCGCCTGTCCGCGTCCGATATCAGCATAGTGGTGTTCTACGGGGGCATGCAGTTCGACGAATTCGGGCTGGACATATTCCGCGGGGCCTACGACGCCTGCATGGAGCTGTCCGATTACCATGTCAGGGTGCGCCTGTGCTACTTCCCCCAGGTGACGCCGCAGTTCATGCGGGACGAGGACGTGGAGCAGATCATTGGCATACTCGAATCCGGCGTACACGGCGCGATAAACCTGCTGCTGCCCCCGGACGGCGCGCGGCGGGAAAGGATAATGGAGGCGGTGCGCCGGCACGACATCGCGCTGGCGGACGTGGTCGGCCGCGACGAGCGGGCCGAGCCGGTGTTCACCTATCAGTCGGACAGCTATACGGCCGGGGCCATGGCCGCGGAGCTTCTGTGGAATGCACTGGGCGACGGCGGCAAGGTGAGCATATTTACCGCACAGAAGGACAGCGTGGTCCACGGGGCGGGCATACGCGGGTTCCGGGACGCCGTCAGGCGCTATCCGCTGGAGCTGTGCGCCGTCTACGAGAACTACGACGACCGCAACATGGCCTATTACGCCGCGGACGCGCTGCTGCGCAACCACCCGGACGTGCTGGGCATATTCGTGGCCTCCGCCAACTCGCGCATGGTCTGCCAGCGCATAGCCGAGAGCGACTGCCCCGAGCGCTACTGCCTGGTCACCAGCGACCTCTACCCCGAGCTGGTGCCCTATATCGACCGCCGCATAGTGCGGGCCACCATCGTCCAGCAGCAGTACACGCAGGCCTTTGAGACCTTCCGCACGCTGGCCAATTACCTGATAACTCACGCCCCGCCCGAAACGGCGGTCAGGACCATCCGCCCGCAGATAGTGCTGCGCAGCAATGTGGGCCAGTACCTCGCGCCGGAATCCGACAAGCACCTGTCCGCCTGCACGGCGGCCATAGAGAGTTACTGACAGGGCGCAAACGCCTTTGCAAATAAGGAGATGTAAACATGTTCAAAGAGAGCGACAACACCGTACCGGCCGCAGGGCAGCTTCCCGAGGATGCGCGCATTCGCGGCGAGGGCGAGGGCAGCCCCCGCATACTGTTCCTGGGCAACTCCGTCACGCTCCACGGCCGCGCGCCGGCGATAGGCTGGCAGGGCGAGTGGGGCATGGCCGCCAGCAGCGAGCAAAACGACTACGTCCACCTCTGCATGAGCCGCGTGCGCGAAAGGTACCCGAACGCCTCCTGGCGCATAGGCCAGCTGGCCGACTGGGAGCGCGCGTTCTGGACGGACGCGGAGGTGCTGGGCGACTTTGCATACCTGCGCGACTGGCGGCCGGACTACATATTCTGCGTGATACTGGGCGCCAACACCCCCTCGGAAACGCTTAAGGAGCACGACTTCGCGGAGCACTACCGCCGCATGATACGCTTCTTTGACCCCGAAAGCCGCGCCCGGGTCATCGTGACTGACATGTTCTGGGAGAACGACGCCAAGGACGCGGCGGTGCGCGCCGCCGCCGACGCGGAGGGCGCGACCCTCGTAAGGCTGCGCGACCTCGGCCGGATGGACGAGATGATGGCGCTAGACAAGTTCGAGCATCGCGGCGTGGCGGGCCACCCCGGCGATAAGGGCATGCAGGCCATCGCCGAGCGGCTGCTGGCCGCAGCGGGCCTGTGCCCCCGCGCGTAGCCCACGCGCACATACTGAAGCACACCAGCCTCCGGCCCGAACGGCCGGAGGCTGGTGTGCGCTCTGGGCTGCATTGCATCGCGCCCATGGCAGACCGCCAGAGGCTGCGCTGCGGCCACAGCCAACAGCGGCGCAAGGATGCGTCGCAAAAGCCGCAAAACAGAGGAAGAACGCAAAGCAATACGAAAGCCATCTGTAACTGCGGCAGAGCACCGCGTAAGAACGCGCCGCGCTCCGCCGCCTCTAACCCCTCAGCGGAGCGGCGGCGGTACAAAGGGGTAAGAAGAGAATCCAAGGAGGGAGTAGG
>JBJEUC010000393.1:0-2426 GCA_051883635.1 Candidatus Fimadaptatus sp. | reverse complement strand
GCTTTTTTTCGCCGCCCGAAAAAAACAGGGAGGTTTTTTTCATGAAGAGGTTTCTTTCCGTAGCGGTGGCGCTGCTCATGGCGCTGACCGCGCTGCCGGTGTTTGCCGGGGCCGAGGGCGCGGTCGATGCGCTGGGCTCGCTGGTATATACCGGCTCCATGGAGCTGGAATACGCCAGCCAGTTCTCCGTCGACTACTATGAGGGCGGCTATCAGCTCATCACGGTGAGCGACGGCGCGCGCGTGCTTACCGTGCCCGAAGGCGCGGCTGTGCCCGAGGGCCTGCCCGAGGACGTGATGGTGCTCGCCTGCCCGGTGAGCGACCTGCTCGTGTCCTCCACGCCCATCACCTCGCTCATAAACGCGCTGGGCAGGCTGAGCGACATCAAGTACACCACCACCGACGCGGACGGCTGGTACATCGAGGACGTGAAGTCCGCCGTCGAGAGCGGCGCGCTCACCTACATAGGCACCTACAAGGAGCCGGACTTTGAGATGCTGGCCGCCGACGCGCCGAGCTTTGGCGTGTTCTCCACCATGCTGGACAACGTGCCGGACGTGGCGGAAAAGCTCACCGAGCTGGGCATAATGTACATGCGCGACTTCTCCACGTTTGAGGACCACCCGCTGGGCCGCGTGGAGTGGATAAAGCTCTACGGCGCGCTGCTGGGCGCGGACGCGGAGGCCCAGGCCGTTTACGACGCGCAGAAGCAGATGGTGGATTCGCTCAGCAATGCCGGGACCGGCAAGACCTGCGCCATATTCTACATCACCTCCAAGGGCACGCTGCATGTGCGCAACGGCAGCGACTACATCGCCCGCATGATGGAGCTGGCCGGCGGCGAGTACATACTCTCCGACTTCAACCCGGAGGGCACCGGCGCCGAGGAGATGGGCCTGGAGGACTTCTATGCCCGCGCGTCCGAGGCCGACTACATACTCTACCTGGGCAGCATGGGCGGCAAGCCCCAGACCATCGATGAAATGGTCGCGCGCTGGGACCTGCTTACCGAGTTCAAGGCCGTGCGCGAGGGCAATGTGTACAGCACCACGCCCGACTTCTTCCAGGTGTCCGATACGCTGGGCAGCATAATCGTCGACATGAACAGGATGCTCACCGGCGATGACGCTGAGCTCACCTATCTGTTTGAACTGCAATGAGAAAGTGGGATTATCTGCGCATACAGCTGGTGTTTGTAATGCTACTGGCCGGGTGCGCGCTGCTGCTCGTGTTGAATGCCAACACGGGCAGCGTGCGCATTTCGCCGCTTGAGGTAATGCGCATAGTGTTCCTGCGCGAGGGCGAGGGCACCAGCAATTACAACGTGCTGTGGAAGATAAGGCTGCCGCGCATGATAGCGGCGGCCGTGCTGGGCGGGGCGCTGTCGGTGTCGGGCTTCCTTTTGCAGACCTTCTTCCGCAACCCCATTGCCGGGCCGTATGTAATGGGCATATCGTCGGGCGCGAAGATGTGCGTGGGCCTGGTCACGATATTCATGCTGCGCGACGGCGGGGGAATGCCGTTTTACGTGACCATGCTGGCGGCGTTTGCGGGCTCCATGCTCTGCACGGGCTTTGTGCTGCTGTTCGCCCGCCGCATACACAGCATGGCCATGCTCCTGGTAGTGGGCATAATGATAGGAAACATCTGCTCCGCGATAACCGATTTCATCATATCCTTCGCGGCCGAGAGCGAGATAGCCAACCTCACCTCCTGGTCGCTGGGCAGCTTTTCGGCGATATCGTGGCCCAACCTTAACGTGACCATGCTGGTGATAGCCGTGGCGCTGGCCTCGGTGTTCCTGCTCAGCAAGCCCATTGGCGCGTTCGCGCTGGGCGAGGGCTACGCGCAGAGCATGGGAGTGAACGTGCGCGCGATGCGCATACTGCTGATACTGATATCGAGCGTGCTGTCGGCGTGCGTGACCGCGCTGTCGGGGCCGATATCGTTCGTGGGCATCGCCGTGCCGCATATAACCAAATCCCTGATGAAGACCGCGCGCCCCCTGGTGATAATACCGGGCACGTTCCTGTGCGGCGCGGTGTTCTGCATGATGTGCGACCTCATCGCGCGCACGGCGTTTGCGCCCACCGAGCTGGCGATAAGCTCGGTCACGGCGGTGTTTGGCGCGCCGGTGGTCATTTACATGATGGCGCGCCGCAAAGGAGACAGGTGACATGGCATACGCATTCACTGCGCGCGGCCTTGTGGTAGGCTATGACGGCGCTCCGCTGATACGCGATATCGATATAACGCTGGAGCGCGGCGAGATACTCACGCTCATAGGCCCCAACGGCTCGGGCAAGTCCACGATACTCAAGACCATCACGCGCCAGCTGGCCGCGCTGGGCGGCACGGTGGTGATAGGGCGCGACGAGCTGGGGCGCATGAGCTACCGCGCGCTGGCCACGCGCATGTCGGTCATG
>JBJEUC010000392.1:0-2436 GCA_051883635.1 Candidatus Fimadaptatus sp. | reverse complement strand
GAGCAGGCAGGACCTGCCCGGACAACTTCCCACTCATAATGAAGTAACCTTTTCTCCGTCGTGTCAGGCTCCCATACGTACAAATATCCGCGAGCTTCCAATACCCTCAATCGCCCCTCACACGACGCGGCGACCGCTGCCCGCTCAGCGCGTGAACCGGGCCAGCGCGCAGGGCGCGCCGTCCAGCAGGAACGCCAGCGTGGCCTCCTGCCCGTCCAGCGCGCGCGTCACCGAAACGATAGAAGCCCGTCACGGCCACGGCCCTGACGAGCTTCTTCATGCTTTGCACGATACCCTCGGAGAGCCCCGCTCCCCCGCGCCTTTCGCAAGCGCCCCTCACGCGGCGCTGCGACCGCTGCGCCGCTCAGCACGTGAACCGGGCCAGCGCGCAGGGCGCTCCGTCCAGCAGGAACGCCAGCGTGGCCTCTTGCCCGTCCAGCGCGCGCTTCACCGTAAGGCGGTCGCCCAGCTGCGCCGGGCGCTTGTATTCCACGCTCAGGCGCGAATAGCCGAAGCCCTCCGGCAGGCGCTCGGCCGCCAGGTGTGCGTACCAGGCGTTGTTCATGTGCCGGTTCATGTCCAGCATTCCGGCCTGCACCGTCACGCGCTCGGGCAGTTCCTCCATGTCCTCCGCCATGCGTATGGGCCCGCCCCTGTGCTTAAGCTCCATGCGCTCGCCCAGGCCGTACATCTCCGCAAACTCGGGCCTTACGTGCGTGGGGCGGCCGGTGCGTGTGTCCAGCAGCGCCCAGACCGAATCGGCCGTGCTGAGCCGCTCGCCCTGAGCGTCGCACAGCCAGAAGCTGCGCAGGCCGGTGAAGCCGCCTATGCGGTAGGGGCTGGTGTACACCGTTATCTCCTCGCCCAGAGAGGGCATGCGGCTCAGCTCTATCTGCCAGCTCATCAGCACCCAGGCCATGTTCTCCGCCAGCAGGCGCTCCAGCGGCAGCCCCGCCGCATCGCTGTGGAAGGTCACGCAATCCTGATAATAGTTGAGCAGCGCCGTAAGCGAAAGCCGTCCGTCCACGCCCGTTTCGCTGTACCGCACGCGGCTGTTGAATGAGTACATATATCCTCCTTGGCGCGGCCCTAAGGCGCGCGCGGCCGCAGCCGTGGTCTGTCAAAAAAGCGGCGGGGGAGCCGTCTCCCCCGCCCTTGGCTTATCAATAACCGGTCTTTTCGTAGTTCGGCTCGATGACCTGCTTGTTGTAGTCGTTGCCGCCGGGGAAGTTGGCGCTCTTGAGTATGCCGGGGGTGATGCCGCGTTTCAGCAGCTCCTCAACCGCCACGGAGGTAACGCTCCACATAATGTGATCGGAGGCTATGCCGGACGCCGCGGCGTAGTGCGCCTCGATGCCCTCAACCTCTATCATGGCCTCAGCCGCCGGCGCGCAGTTGTCCAGCGTCAGCGTGGCTATCTCGTAGAGCTTCTTGCCGGAGGAATGCACGGGGTCGACCTGCACGGCGTACTCCATGCTGGTGAGCGCTATGACCTTTACGCCCATCTTTACCGCCTCGTAGGCCAGGTCAACGACGCTGGCGGTGCGGCCGGACACGGAGCTGACGACCAGCACGTCGCCGGGGCGTATCTTGCTGGCCTTGAGCGCGTAAGCCGCCAGGCCCTCCATGTTGGTATCCAGGTCGGAGCGGTCGCGCACGCGGGCGGGGTTGTCCACGTTCAGGTTATAGGTGAAGTGCTTGTAGAAGATGGGGCCGCCGCCGCGATAGATGAGGTCGTTCTCTATGGAGTGGCATATGCCGCTGAGGTGGATGCAGCCGCCCTGCGCTACGGAGTCGGCTATCATCATGCCGGCCTTGATTATGTTCTCGCGCTGGGTAGTGCGCACCTTGGCAAACAGATCGTCAATGGCTTTCCAGTAGGTTTCCATCAGCATTGGTAATTACCTCCTCAAATTTCGCCCATGTAGAATATATGGTCCTTATACTGAGAGAGCATCTTCTTGTTGTGCTCGTCGCCGCCCTCAAGGTTGGCGGATACGAACACCGGCGCCACGCCGCCCGCGGCGGTTATCAGCTCCACGGCCTGCGCCATCATGGCGTTGAGCATGGCCGCGCCCACAGCGGTGGAGGTAGGGCCGACCTTTTCCATAACGCCCGGTATATCCAGCGCGCCGTCGCCCAGGCAGCCGCAGTTGTCCAGCACCAGGTCGGACACCTCGTACAGGTTCTTGCCCGAGGGGTGGCGCGACTTGAGCGCGGTGGTCGTCTCCATGCTGGTGAGGGCTATCACGTAAGCGCCCTTTTCGCGCGCGCGCATGGCGGCATCAATGGTCACGGTATTGCGGCCGGACACGGAGTGTATGATTATCACGTCGCCCGCGCCCAGGGGCTGGTTGTCGATTATCACCTTGCCGTATTCGGGCAGGCGCTCCATCTGGCTGGTCATCGTGGCCGGATCAATATCCAGGCACAGTC
>JBJEUC010000391.1:0-10063 GCA_051883635.1 Candidatus Fimadaptatus sp. | reverse complement strand
CGTGGTTATCGCGTGCTCGGCCTTGAGATGCTCCTCGCACTCGGTCTCGCCGCACCAGCTGGCCAGCGCAAAGCCGCCGTTGGCGCCCGCCACCAGCTCGTCCAGCGTGTGCGCAATGGTGGTATGCTCGGTCATGAACGCGCGGGCCTGGGTGAGCATGTTGGCCTGCACGTCGTCAAGCAGCGCCTTGAGCGCGTCCGCCAGGCCGTCTATCGGCAGCGTGGCCTTCTCGAGCGTATCGCGGCGCACGTAGGTCACTACGCCGTTTTCGATATCGCGGGGGCCGACCTCCAGGCGCACCGGCACGCCCTTCATCTCCCACTCGTTGAACTTCCAGCCCGCGCTGGCGTCGCGGTCGTCCAGCTCCACGCGCAGTCCGGCGCTGACGAGGCTGGCGCGTATCTCCTCGGCCTTCTCGCTCACGCCCGGCTTGTGCGAGGCGATGGGCAGTATGACCACCTGTATCGGGGCCAGGCGCGGGGGCAGCTTGAGGCCGCGGTCGTCGCCGTGCACCATTATCAGCGCGCCTATCAGGCGGGTGGACACGCCCCAGCTGGTCTCGTGCACGTACTCCTGCTTGCCCTCTTTGGAGAGGTACTTGATGTCGAAGGGCACGGAGAAGTTGGTGCCGAAGTTATGCGAGGTGCCGGCCTGCAGCGCCTTGCCGTCGTGCATCATGGCCTCTATCGAATAGGTCGCGCGCGCGCCGGCAAACTTTTCCTTCTCGCTCTTGCGGCCGCAGATCACCGGTATCGCGCCCACGTTCTCGGCGAACTCGCGGTAGACCTCCAGCATCTGCATGGTCTCCTGCTCGGACTCCTCGGCGGTGGCGTGTATGGTGTGGCCCTCCTGCCACAGGAACTCGGCGGTGCGCAGGAAGGGGCGCGTGGTCTTTTCCCAGCGCATTACCGAGCACCACTGGTTGTACTTGAGGGGCAGGTCGCGCCAGCTCTGCACCCACTTGGCGTACATGGTGCAGAACAGCGTCTCGCTGGTGGGACGCACGGCCAGCCGCTCGGTCAGCTGCTCGCCGCCGCCCATAGTGACCCAGGCCACCTCAGGCGCGAAGCCCTCGACGTGGTCGGCCTCCTTGAGCAGCAGGCTTTCGGGTATCAGCATGGGCAGATACACGTTCTGGTGGCCGGTCGCCTTGAAGCGGGCGTCCAGCTCCTTCTGTATCAGCTCCCATATCGCGTAGCCGTAGGGCTTCATCACCATGCAGCCGCGCACGGGCGCGTAGTCGACCAGGTCGGTCTTTTTGATAACGTCGGTGTACCACTGGGCAAAATCCGTGTCGCGGGGGGTTATCTCGGATACGAATTTTTCCTGCTTTTGCTTGGCCATCTTCTTTGCACTCTCCTCGAATGATATTCTGTTTGCGGCTCCGGGCGCGGGCCTCCGCAATAAAAAAGCGCCCGTCCCCGACTGTGCAGGGACGAAGCGCGCGCTTCGCGGTACCACCATGCTTGATCCGCGCGTGGGCGGACCCGCTTGCTTCCTTTAACGCGGGACGCGGCGGCTATTGACCGCAGCTCCGGAGCGGGGCGGCTTTGCTGCCCGGCAGCGCTTGCAGCAGGCGCGCCGCTCTCTTGACGGGCAGACGATAAGACCGGTTCTCCTTCAATGCCTTATGCTATATTGATTATAGCCCGCCGCCCGAAATTGGCAAGCGTATTTTTGTTAATTTGACGGCATGTCACTCGCAGTACAGCATGAGCATGCCCGTGCCGCTCGCAAGGAAGGCGTCCAGCTGCTCTGCGGCCTGCGCATCGTCCTCGGGCGCCCACTGGCAGGACACGCCCCCGCCCATGCCGTTGAACCGGCCGGGCATGAGGTCGGCCTCCAGTCCCTCGCCGCAGAAGCGCCCATCGGGCGTGGCCATCAGCCCCGCGCCCATGCGCGAGACCTGCAAAAGCGAGGGCCGCACCGATATCTCCGGCCGGTCGGACACGGCCATGAACAGCTCGTCCACATTGTGCAGGAACTTGTCCAGCAGCGCATTCTCCATCTCCGGCTTGGGCGCGCTCATCAGGCGGTAGAGCGCCTCGTCGCCCATGTAGTTGGCCCGGAGCGTGGATATCACCTTGCTCATGGGCACGCGGCGCGTGTCGTAGCACAGCTGCTTTATCGTGGACAGCGAGCGCAGGAACACGCCCAGCCCGTCAAACCCTATGACTATCGAGGTGCTCAGCGCGCCGCACTCGGTCACGTCGCGCGCGCGGGCGATGCAGTCCGGCATGGACACCGATTGCAACAGCATGGGATTGGCCTGCGGCTTCTGCTCCAGCATGCGCATGAGCCGGGAGACTATGTCCTGCTCCAGCGCGGCCAGGTTGTCCATGAAGCCCTGGTATATGTCCTCGGCGGCAAAGAAGTCGCCCTCGTAGCAGTCTATGTTCAGGCCCTGCCAGCGCTCCACCAGCTCGGGCAGCAGCGTGCCCATGAGCACCGCGGGCAGGCTTATCACCACGTCGCACAGGCGCGTCTCCTGGCCCCGGCGCTGCACCTGGCCGTTTACGACCTCGATGGCGCCCCCCAGCCGGTCGCGGCTTATCAGCGCCGCGCCCCGGCGCATCAGCGCCGTGACGGCCCGGCGGTACTCCTCGCCGTCCTCCGCGCCGGTGTAGAGGTACACCTCGCCGTCCCTCAGCATCTCGTCGTCCACCAGCTCCAGCATGAGCAGCGTGAGCGCCGATGGGTGCGCGCCCAGCGTTATGCTCATGCGCGCCTTCTCGTCGCGCAGGCGGTGATACTTCATAAAGCAGCGCAGCAGGTAGGCCGCCTCGTCGCGCGTCAGCCTGCCGCTTTCGATATCGGCGTCGTAGTATCCGCTCAGCGCGTCGTCCAGGCAGCCCCACGAGGGATAGTTCGCGCCCTCCAGCGACTGCACCGCCTCGCGCCAGAATATCATGCCCTGCATCGCCTCGTAGAGCGTCGCGGCCGGCTGCGCGATAGAGTAGGCGGCCATGCGCTCGAGGTTCAAGCGTATGCGCGGGTCTATCTCCACCTCGGCCATATGGCGCGCGGTGGCGGCAAAGCGCCCGCACAGCTCGTCCACGGCGTCCAGCGCCGTGACCGCCGCGCTGCAGAAATCGCGCCTGCGGCGGGCCAGCGCCTTCTCGGCCGACTTGTGCACCTGCCTGCGCAGCTCGTCGGTGCCCTGGCTGACCACGCGCGCCGCGCCGCACTCCAGATTCATCACGTAGGGGTTTTCGGGCAGCAGCGCCACGTCCAGCCGCTCCAGCCGCCTGCGCAGCTCGGTATAGCCCGCGTCGGGCAGTATCGTCATCGCCCCGCTCAGGCCCTCGCCCGCGCGCTGCGCGCGGGACTGACCGGCGTTGCACTCAAAGAAAAACGGGAAGTGCCGGAACACCTTTATGTCCAGCCCGCGCGCCGCCGCCCTGTAAAGCGCGCTCTTCTTTTCAAATGCGCCGCGCGCCTGCTGCGCGCCCAGCTCCTCCGTTATCGGCGATATATCCGCCGGAACCGTGCGGTACCATTGCTCAAACTCTCTTGCGAGCAACTCCTGCTCACTGGAATAACTCATCTATGACCTCCGGTTTTCAAGCACAGTAATGCGTTCGTGCCCTTTCGCACTTTTATATAATAACACATTGCCCGCTCAGGTACAAACTTTTTTTCACCCTTTTTAAGAAAACCGAGCCGATTTTCTGCGGCGCATCAAAAATCAGCCTGCGCCGCGCACGGCGGGCGTGCAGGGAGGGCCTGCCCCGCGTCCGGCACCAGGCCGCCTTTACAAGCCGAGGCCGAGCGGGCGCTGGCCCACTCGACCTCTCTGTGCGCGGCGGTATGCCGCCGTATTCGGGCTGACCGTCAGGCCGCCTGCTCCTGCGCCGGGTAGAGTATCCCGGCAAACTCCAGAAGCGCCTGCGCTATGCGCGGGCCGGGACGCTGGGACATGTTGGCGTCCACGGCGTAGACGGCGCCGCTCTTTACGGCGGTGAGGGCCGCGTAGGCCTCGGTGGCGGCAAAGGCGTCCGCCATGGCCTGATCGCCGGGCACCAGTATCACGTCGGGGTCGACCTCGAGCAGGCGCTCAAGAGATATGCTCATCCAGCCCGCGCCCAGCTCGGCGCCCACGTTGGTCGCGCCCAGCATGGTCAGCATGTCGTCCACAAAGGTGCCGGTGCCGCTGGTCCAGTCGCCGTACTCGCCAAAGCTGAGCGCGAAGTATACGCTCTTACCCTCGTCGCCGCTCACCAGCGCCAGGGCCTCGGCCTCGGTGGCCGCCATATCGGCCAGCACGGGCGCGGCGTCGGCGCCCACGCATTCGGCCACCAGCTGTATGGCCGCGGGCACGTCGGCGTAGGTTGCGCCGGTCACGGCGACCACGGTTATGCCCAGCTCGCTGAGCTGGTCAATCGCGTCCTGCTGCAGCGTGTTGTCGGCAAACACTATGTCGGGCTCGAGCGAGACTATCAGCTCCACATTGGGGCCGGCGTAGTCGCCCACCTTGTTCTCGATGGCCGCAGCCTCCTCGGGGTAGTCGCTGTAAGCGTCCACGCCCACGACCTTGTCGCCCACGCCCAGCGCGAAGAGTATCTCCGTGTTGCTGGGCGACAGCGAGATGATGCGCTCGGGCACGCCCTCGACGGTCACGGCGCGGCCCAGCGCGTCGATGACCTCGACGGTCTGCGCCTCGGCCAGCGAGGCCGCCGGGAACGCGGCCAGCGTCAGCGCCATCACCAGCGCCAGTACCAGACTGAGCTTTCTGAACATGAAACATTTCCTCCTTTTGCGGCCATGCCGCTGTTCATTGGAGCGGCTCCCGGGCCGTTCCGCACGCATATTCCCCGCGCCGCTCAAAAAAACCGCCGTTGGGGCGGAGCAGCCTGCGCGACGCGCCCGGGCAGGCTCAGGAGGGCCTAAGTCCTCATGAGCTGCCGCCGGGGTCATGGCAGTCTGCATCCTCCCGCAAAGGCGGAATCATGCTCTTGCGACGTAATTCCCCTCCCGCCGAAGGGAACCGGAGTTGGCCATGCGGGCAGGTCTCCTGGCTCGGCATCAACCTTGAGCGGCCCTTCCCGGAGCATGCCGGTGGTCGCCGTCCTCGTCCGCCTTACAGTAGCGGGGGCTGCAGCAGCTTTTCACTGCTTTCCCTTTTCACCCCGTGAGGGGCACCCGTATGACATATATGCTTTTGCCCTTGTATTGTATCACCTTTCGGGCCGGGTGGCAAGCGTTTTTGAGCGCAAGGGGAAGCGTTCTCATTGACAGCCAGGTAGAGCGCTTTGGCGCATCGGAGTGCAGGCAATGCCCTGCCCCGGCCGGCGCCCGGCAGCCTGCCTCCTGCCCGGCGCGCCTTAAAACGTTATGTCGACCAGCGTCGTCGTGGTATACCGGCCTGCGCTTTCGATGGTGCGGCGGCTGGCCTCGTTCCTCCACCAGCAGCCCGAGAGCGGCCTCTGGCCGCGCTCGCGGCATATGTCGCCCAGGTGCAGCTGCACGCTCCGCCCCACGCCCCGGCGGCGCATGTCCTCGCGCGTCACCATGCCGCATGCCATGTAGCCCGGCCGCGAGCGCACCGGCACGATTATGCCCCAGCCCAGCGCTTTGCCGCCGTCCTCCAGCACGTACACCTCCTGCTCCCCGGCGCGCAGCGAGTCCTCGGTGGCGTCATTGGCGAAGAAGCCGTCGCTGAGCCGGTTGACCTCGGCCATCTCCCCGGGCGCTATCCGGCGCAGGAGCGCGCGCGGGTACTCGGGCGGGCGCACGGCGGGCGGAGTCGCGCCGTCAAAGAGGTAGGCCTGCGGGCGCACCGCGCGCGCCCTGTCCAGGCACAGCGCCAGCAGCCCCTCGTCGCAGGTGGGGGCCCAGGCGCAGGTAATGCCCAGCGCGTCGACAGCCGCGTCCAGCAGCCCGCTAGCCCTGCTCCGGTGCGCGGGCGCTATGTCCAGCGCGGTCAGGCGCGCGCCCTCGGCCAGCGTCAGCCAGCCCACCGGCGCGCCGTCCGCCAGTATGCGATAAAGTCGCGCGTCCAGTATGTGATGCTCCCAGAAGTCATCGGTCACTCCGGTCAGGCGGCGCGCGTATTCGGTCAGCAGCTCAAGCCGGTCGGCCGCGCCGTCGTGTTGAAATGTGTATCTGCCCATTTCGTTTCCTCCTCAGCGCCCCCGGCGCGCCTTGTTTATCTCGCGCGCGTAGCGGGCGATGTCCTTGAAGCGCGCGTTCTTCTCGCGCAGGGCCGCGTCGCGCTCCTCGCTGAAGCGCGCCTCGCGCCTGAGCTCCAGGTAGTTGCTCCAGCGCTCGGGCGAGAGCTCGCCGCTCATAAGCGCCGCGCGCACGGCGCAGCCCGGCTCGCTCTCGTGTCGGCAGTCGGCAAAGCGGCAGCCGCGTGCGAGCACCTCCTCCACGTCCTCGAAGGCGCGGCCCACGTCCTCCTCGGCGCACCACATGCCCAGCTGGCGCATGCCGGGCGTGTCGATTATCATCGCGCCGCCGGGCAGCATGAGCAGCTGCCGGTGTGTGGTCGTGTGGCGGCCCTTGGAGGCGTCCACGCTGCGGGTGACGTTCACGCGCATCAGCTCCTCCCCGGCCAGCGCGTTTATCAGGCTGGACTTGCCCACGCCGCTGGAGCCCACCAGCACCAGCGTCGCGCCGGGCCGCGCATAGGCGCGCACCGCGTCCATGCCCTGGCCCGTGTGCGCGCTCACGGCGTGCACATCAACGCCGGGGGCAATGCTCATGACCGCCGCTATCTGCGCAGCGCAGTCCGGGCACAGGTCGGCCTTGGTCAGTATCACCACCGGCACCGCGCCCGAATCGTAGGCCACGGTGAGGTAGCGCTCCAGCCTGCGCGGATTGAAATCGCGGTTGAGCGACGTGACCAGCAGCGCGTAGTCGAAGTTGGCGGCCACAGCCTGCTCGCGCGCCAGCGGCCCGGCCTCGCGGCGGCTGAGCAGCGACGTGCGGGGCAGCGTTTCCACTATGCGGCTGTCGCCCGCGGGGTTGAACTCCATGCGCACAAAGTCGCCCGCAGTGGGATAGGGCTGCGCGCCCAGGCGGTACTCGCCGGGCTTCAGAAAGCCGTGCGTTTCACCCTGCTCGCAGATGAGTTCATAGCGTTCCCTGTGTACGGCGGTCACGCGCGCTATGTCGGGCGCGCACTCGCCCCGCCAGCCGTAATCGTGCATATTGATGCTTTCCATATTGCTGATTCTCCTTTTGCGTTCATGTTGTCGTACTGTCCATGCGGCGGCGTTCTCATTCGCGCATCAGCTCCTTTCCCAAAAAAGGCGCCGCGCGCAGCCCGTCGATGCGCTGCGCGCGGCACGTAACAAAGCCAAAAGCGGACGCACCGTTCGATGCGTCCGCCTGGGGCTTGCGTTGACTGCGGAGGTTCATGAAAGGTCACTGTTTTTGCACGCACTTTAACAAGGGCATGCCCTGCCCGGCGCGCGTATGCGGTTTTAGACGGAAGCCACCTCATATACGACTTTCACACTGAACCGCTCCTTTCATCGCCCTCCCGGGCGTTTGTTCATTCACATGATATCACATGCCGCCCGGCTTGTCAATGCCGGGATATGCGCGGGGCCGCCGCTGTTGCAATGGGCCGCCGCGGGTGCTATAATAGGCGCATGACGCGGCCATTGCGGCCGCAAAGGAGGAGCCATGCAGACATTCAAGGTACTTTCGGCGTTCTACATAAAGGAGAAGGACATGCTGCTGGTGGCCGTGGAGGGGCGCGATGCGCGCTTTAGGCGCGGCGCGCTGCTGGAGGACGCCCTGGGCCGGCGCTACGAGATAGCCGCGCTGGCCGACATCGGCGGCATATCGCCCGAAAACGCCGCGCGCTTTACCAGCTTTCTGGTGCGGGGCGCGGACGACATGGGGCGGCTGATACGCTTTGTTGAAACAGAAGGAGGCGCGGCAAAATGAACGATATACTGACGGCGCGGGCCGCCGAAGCCATGATAGAGCGCTACTGCGACGGCGTGCATGACGTGAATCACTTCCTGAAGGTGCATTCCTACGCGCGCATGATAGGAATACTGGAGGGGCTGGACGAGGACGTGCTGCTGACGCTGGAGCTGGCGGCGATAGTGCATGACATCGCCTGCCCGCTGTGCCGGCGCCTGTACGGCCGCGCCGACGGCGACAAGCAGGAGCAGGAGGGCCCGGCGCTGGCCCGCGAGCTGCTGAGCGGCCTGGGCTGCGACGCGCCGCGCACGGAGCGCGTGTGCGCGCTGGTCGGCCGCCATCACACCTATACGAACGTGGACGGCCCCGACGCGCGCATACTGCTGGAGGCCGATTTCCTAGTCAACGCCGACGAGGGCCACGCAAGCGAAGCGGCCATGCGCGAGATGCTCACAAATGTGTTCCGCACCGGGGCGGGCACTCGCCTGCTGCGCCGCATATACGGGCTGGAGGGCTAAAGCACGATATAGCCCAGCAGTATGCCCACCAGCAGCAGCGCGCCCGCGCTCATCAGCGCCACCAGCGCGCCCACTACGATGCGCACGCGCCTTTCGCGCCTGAGCCTGCGCTCGCGCTCGGCCCGCTGGTGCAGCTCGCTGCGCCGGGCGTTGAGCCTTTCGCGCCGCCGCAGCCGGTCGTCGAAGCCGCTCCACTCCTGCCCGGCGCTCTCGCGCAGGGCGGCGAACACGCGCTCGCGGCTGCGCAGGCAGCGGGCGCAGCTGTCCCGCGCGGATGGATTGAGCCGCCCGCACACGCACAGCCATCTGTCGCCCATGAGCTTAGGATAGCACACCGCGTCCGGCCCGGCCACCCCGCGCAGCCTGTCGCGCCCGGGGCCGGGCGGCTCGGGCGTGAAATCGTACTCCACTACCTCCGCCTCGTCCGAGGACCAGCTGCGGCTGAAGTCGGCAAACGCCACCTCGTCAAAGCGCAGCTCGATGTCGTCGGCCGCCGGTATCTCCCCGGCCACGGTCAGCTGCGCATGGCCCTGGGCTATCAGGCGCATGCCGTCAAAGACCACGTCGGCCTGGGCCAGCTCGCGCCCGTCCCCGGCCAGCCACACGGCCCGGCCCTCGACGCGCCGTATCGGGTGATCGCACACGTTGATGATGTCCACATAGCCCCGGCAGCGGCCGCGGTCGTCGGACAGCACCTCGGTGCGCGTTATCTCTATCGGACAGGTAAGGTCTATCTTCAAGCGCATTCTCCGCCTTTCAAGCCGCATGTAAGCATTCGTTTACATTATACATCAATTATGCGGCATTTGCAGCGAATTTTGCCATCTTTTTGGTTACGGATGCGCCGCGCCCGGGAGCGCGGGCGATGTGCGCAATACACATGCAGGAGGCCATGACAGATGCTTCTCATGATGCTTTCCGCGCTGTGCGCCTATTTCGTCAAGGGCATGTGCGGTTTTGCCAACACGCTGGTGTTTTCCACGATGATGAGCTTTGGCGCCAACAACGTGGACATAACGCCGCTGGAGCTGCTGCTGGGCTATCCCAGCAACATAATACTGGCCTTACGCGAACGCCGCCACATACAGTGGCGCATATGCGCGCCGGTGGCGCTGGTGATGCTGATAGGCTGCATACCGGGCATGCTGCTGCTCAAGAACACCGACTCGCGGCTCATCAAGCTGGCCTTCGGCGCGGTGATAGTGCTGATAGGCGGCGAGATGCTGCTGCGCGACCTGCGGCCCCGCAGCGCGGGCACGGGCAGCCGCGCTATGCTGGGCGCGATAGGGCTGCTTTCGGGCCTGCTGTGCGGGCTGTACGGCATAGGCGCGCTGCTGGCCGCGTACATGAG
The DNA here is from genome assembly GCA_051883635.1 of Candidatus Fimadaptatus sp. GTDB lineage: Bacteria > Bacillota > Clostridia > Christensenellales > Aristaeellaceae > Fimadaptatus. The sequence goes on along the minus strand of JBJEUC010000391.1, from coordinate 310 downwards.
CCGCGTGACCCGGGACAGCCGCGCCTTCCGCGCCAACATGTGCGCCGTGTTCATAGTGGAGAACACCTTCCGCATTGCGGCGTTTGCCGCCCTGGGCCTGATAGGCGCGCAGACGCTTTTGAACGCCGCGCTGCTGCTGCCCGCGATGGCGCTGGGCCTGTTCCTGGGCATAAAGTGCAGCGCGCGCGCAAACGAGCGCGTCATAAAGCGCGCGGTCATAGTGCTTTTGATGCTTTCGGGCGTGATGCTGATATTGCAGAACATGGGATGATATAAAAGATATGCCCCGGCGCCTGGGGAACGCCGGGGC
>JBJEUC010000390.1:0-2460 GCA_051883635.1 Candidatus Fimadaptatus sp. | reverse complement strand
AACACCCGGATACTGGAGGCGCAGGCGGAAGGGCAGGAGATAATATACATCAAGAACACAAAGCGGCTCAGAGGGGGAGCCTTCACCGACGAGCTGGCGCAGGGGCTCCTGGTCGTGACGGACAGCGTGTTTTGCAAGGAGCGGGCCGATGCGTTTTCGTCCGGAGCGCTGCTGGCGTATCTGCGCTCGAAGGGCGTTACTGAGGTCGAGCTGATGGGCGTGGACGGCAATTCGTGCATCAGCGCGAGCGCAAGGGGCGCAATGAGACAGGGGTTCGCCGTGGTGATAGACCCCGGCTGTGTGGGCGCGGCGAATGCGCTGCGCTTTGAAGTGACAAAGGATATGCTTTCATCGATGGGAGTCGTGCTGAAGCAGGGCTGAGCGCGCCCGGTCTGCTTTAGACGCCGGGCTGAGCGTCCAGCGCCCGCCACAGATCGCGGTACAGGCGCTCGGCGTTGACCTCAAAGCTGCGCGCTACGTCCTGGGCCTGCGCCGAATCGGGCAGGTGGAGCTTCAGCTCCATGGCCGGCGAGCCGTGCTCGTATATCTCAAGCTGCGCGCAGTAATCGCCCTCGCCGACCTTGAACGTGCGCGTGCGCACCTGCTCCCGCCTGCGGAAGCGGCGCCGCCACTCGGGCAGCAGCGCATCCACGCGGTCGCGCAGCGGCAGGGGAACGGAGCTGCTGAACATGCCGTATATCTCGCGCCCGCGGGCGGTGAGCATGTAGGCCTCGGGGGCCAGCTCGCCGCGCACCGTCTCGATGAGGCCGGACTCCTGCAGCTCGGTAAGCGCTTCCTTTATCTCGAAAAAGGTCATCAGCTCGAGCTCGGCAAAGAACTCGGTAAGCTGGTTTTCGTCAAGAGGCTCCATGTAAGTGAGCGCGCGCATTATCATCAGCTTGCTTTCGGTCAGCGAAGGACGGCGCTGCATTTGACGGATTCCTCCTTTACAACAGGCATGCCCGCCGACGCATGCGCCGGCGGGTGCGGGAGCGGCTCCGCCTTATTCGGCGGGGGCCACGTGCTTGTCTATGTGGTGCTTGTCATAGTAATCCTGTATGGCGGCGTGCAGGGCCTCCTCGGCCAGCACGGAGCAGTGCAGCTTCACGGCCGGCAGTCCGCCCAGCGATTCGGTAACTTCCTTGTTGGTCAGCTTGAGCGCCTCCTCGATGGTCTTGCCCTTGACCATCTCGGTCGCGCGGCTGGAGGTGGCTATGGCCGCGCCGCAACCGAAGGTCTTGAACTTCACGTCGGTGATGATGTCGTCTTCCACCTTGATGAATATGCGCATTATGTCGCCGCACTTGGCGTTGCCTACGGTGCCTACGCCGCTGGCGTCCTCTATCTCGCCCACGTTGCGGGGATTGGTGAAGTAGTCCATTACCTTTTCGTTATACATATCCATTCTCCTTGCGGATGATACCGCGCAAAATTAGTGACAGAACTTGCAGTCGTCGCTGTTTTCCACATATACGCCGCGCTGTGCGTCAGCGTAGAGCGGCGACATCTCACGCAGGCGGTTTACTATCTCCTTGAGCGTGTCCACCGCGTAATCGATATCCTCGTAGGTGTTGCCCTCGTCCAGGCTCATGCGCAGCGAACCGTTGGCCAGCTCGTGCGATATGCCTATCGCCATCAGCACATGGGAGGGGTCGAGCGAACCGGAGGTGCAGGCCGAGCCACTCGAGGCGGCGATGCCCTTCAGATCCAGGTTGAGCAGCACGCTCTCGCTCTCCAGATACCTTATCGATACGTTCACGTTGCCGGGCAGGCGCTTCGTGCGCGAGCCGTTCACCATGGTCTCGGGTATCTCGGTGAGTATGCGCTCTATCATGTGGTCGCGCTTGGCGGCCAGCTCGGCGCTGCGGCGCTCGATGTCGGTGGTGGCTATCTCTATGGCCTTGCCCAGACCCACTATCGAGGCCATGTTCTCGGTGCCGGCGCGGTGGCGGGACTCCTGCGCGCCGCCCTCTATCAGGTTGGCTATGCGCACGCCCTTGCGTATGTAGAGCGCGCCCACGCCCTTGGGCGCGTGTATCTTGTGGCCGCTCAGCGAGAGCATGTCTATGTTGCTCTTGTCAAGGTCGAACGGTATGTGGCCCACGGCCTGAACCGCGTCGGTGTGGAACAGCACGCCGTGCGCGTGGCAGATGGCGCCTATCTCGTCTATGGGCTCGATGGTGCCTATCTCGTTGTTGGCCGCCATTATCGTCACCAGCACCGTGTCGGGGCGGATGGCCTTCTCCACGTCGGCGGGGGAGACGAAGCCCTCGCTGTCAACGGGCAGGTAGGTGACCTCCCAGCCCTCCTTTTCCAGGGCCTGGCAGGTGTGCAGTATCGCGTGATGCTCTATCGCCGAGGTGATTATGTGGCGGCCCTTGCTGCGCAGCGCCATTGCCGTGCCGCGTACGGCCCAGTTGTCGGACTCGGTGCCGCAGCCGGTGAAGTATATCTCGCTCT
>JBJEUC010000389.1:1245-2462 GCA_051883635.1 Candidatus Fimadaptatus sp. | reverse complement strand
TGCTGGGAGATTTCGACTCCCTGGGCTTTACCCCGGAAGGGGCCAACGTCTTCCCTGGCCCGAAACGGCGCTCAGGCTGGAGCGCGGGGGCGGCGGGACGGCGGCCCGCCCGCATATGCGGCGCATCGCCGAGACGGCGGCCGAGGCGCTGGCCCTGCGCCTGAGGGGAGGCGGCTGATGGAGGCGCGGATACTGGGCGCGCTGCGCAGGTGCGCGGCGCTGGAGGGGCTGGCGGACTTCGGCGGCGAACGGGCGATATTCAGCCGCTCGGCGCCGGACGACGTCGAATTTGCGGGGCCGGGCTATCCCCGCTGCGTGTTTGACTGGCGTGAGGAGTACGCGCCGCGCAGGGGGCGGCTGACGGTATGGATAGCGGCGCTGGACGAGAGCGCGGCCGCGCCGGACGACATGGCCGCGCGTCTGGCGGACGAGCTGGACGGCATGGCCTTTGGCGGCGACCGCGCGCGGGTGCTACGCTGGCGCGATACGGACGGGTATGAGCCGGGGCTCGAGGACATGCGCGCGCCGCGCCTGAGCTGCGCCGTGGTCAGGTTCGACGCATACGAGTTCCGCCGCGCCGCTGAGGGCGTGGAGAGCGCGCTCGAACGCGCGGTGGGCGCGGCGCTGGGCGCGGAGTTCCGCGCGGTGTACGACGCGGCGGCAGAGGGCGAAGCGGGAGGCGGGCGCCTGTACTGCCTGCGCCAGAGCGCGCTGATGAGCGGCAAGGCGACGGCGGGCTGCGCCTGGCGCAGCTTCGAGGCGGCGCTGCACCTGCCGTGCGGGGATGAGCGCGCGGCGCAGGCGGCATACGCGGCGCTGGAGCGCCGGGGCCGGCTGGAGGGCGAGCTAGGCTGCGCACTGCTGGACGCGGTGCGGCTGGAGCCCGGCGCGGACGGCTGCCTCAGGGGGCAGATAGCGCTGAGCGGGCGCATGAACGCGCTTGAGCAGGAGGCGGGCGGGCAGGCGCTCAGGCATGTGGAGATGGTCGGGGCGGGTTTTGTAATGAGCATAGGCGCTCCGGGCGAGGGATGAATGCGCTTGGCGCGGCAATGAGCCGCGTGGCGATGTCAGGCGCATGAACGCGCTTGAGCAGGAGGCAGGCGGGCAGGCACTCAGGCACGTGGAGCTGGCCGGGGCGGGTTATGCAATGAGCATAGGCGCGCCGGGCGAGGGATGAATGCGCTTGGCGCGGCAATGAGCCGCGTGGCGATGTCAGG
>JBJEUC010000389.1:0-1145 GCA_051883635.1 Candidatus Fimadaptatus sp. | reverse complement strand
CGCATGAATGCGCTTGAGCAGGAGGTAGGCGGGCTGGCGCTCAGGCACGTGGAGCTGGCCGGGGCGGGTTTTGCAATGAGTATTGGCGCACCGGGCGAGAGATGAATACGCTTGGATGTGCTGATGAACAGCAAGGCGGCGGGGTGCTGGAGACGCTCGCACTCAGGCATGTGGAGCTGGCCGGGAAGGGCTATGCAATTAGCATAAGCGCGCCGGGCTAAGGATGAATGCGCCGGGGGCGCAGCGGCAAGGCGACGGTGTGCGGTTGAACGCACTTTCGCCAGCAGCATTCGTGTAGTCGCTCAAACATGTGTCACTAATCAAGGCGTGCTATGCAATAAGCATAGGCGCATCTGGCGAGGGATAGGCAAAGGAGGCATACATGGCAGGCATCACATTTACGGTCGGGCAGAGCATGACGCGCCCGGGCGTGTACAACCGCTATGTACAGGTAAACACGCCGCTGTACGCGGGCGTGAACGACGGCATAGTCGCCTGCGCGCTCAGGGCGCAGTGGGGGCCGCTGGGCGAGGTGACGGAGATAAGCACGCTCAGGCAGGCGCAGGCAGCCTTCGGCGGCGACGGCGAGATAGTGCGCCAGGCGCTTGCGGGCGGCGCGCAGACGGTGTACGCGGTGCGCGTGGGCAGCGGCGGCGGCAAGGCCGCGTGCGTGCTCAGGGATGCGCAGGGAGCGGCGGCGGTGAACGTGGAGGCGCGCTATGCGGGCGCGCGCCCGCTCAGCTACGAGCTAAGAAGCGCGGGCGAGGCGCGCCAGTTCGTGCTGAGCGAGGCGGGCAGGGTGCTGGAGAGCATCAGCTTCGCCTCGGGCGGCGACGAGGCGGCGGCGCTGGCTCAGGCCGGCGCGCAGTCGCAGTACCTCACATTTGAACCGGCATCTGACCGCCCGGCCGGGCAGGCGCTGGCGCTTATGACCGAGACGGCGATGAGCGCGGGCAGCGACCCGGAGACCGGCGCGGACGAATACGCCGAGGCCTTTGCGGCGCTCACGCCCTACGCCTGGAACTGCCTGTGCGCGGACACGGACGAGGTCGCGGTACATGCCGCGCTCAAGGCATACATGGCCGAGGCGGCGCGCGAGGGGCATCTGGGCTTTGCGGTGCTGGGCGAGGGCGTGGGCGTGCCGC
>JBJEUC010000388.1:0-2484 GCA_051883635.1 Candidatus Fimadaptatus sp. | reverse complement strand
GGCAATTTCTTCGTAGGGGAGCTTGCCCCCCGGAGAAGAAATTGCTTCCTTGCAGTTTCCGCGCCCGGAAATGCGAAGCATTTCAGCGGAAACTGGCAAGGGGTGGCAGTGGCGGGGGAGCTTGCTCCCCCGTCCACCAGCTTGCTTGACAAGCTGCGTTCGTCCCCGTCAGAACGTGCCGCCGCCTCCGCCGCCGCCCGCGCCGCTGCCGCCGCCCCCGCCCGAGGAGGATGACGAGCTCTGCGAGGTCATGCAGCGATGCGCGCTGGCGCAGTACATGCCGTACATCGCCGCGTCCTCGCCCCAGCTGCGCATGAGCACCGCGTCCCGGGAGCGGCTCATGGCCTCGGCATAGCCCGCGTCCATGCTGTCCAGCCGCTGGGCCAGCTGCTTATCCATGCCCAGCACGAGGGCATAGACCATCATCTCCTCCCACAGCGCCGTGTCGGCGGGCACATCGGCGGCGCTCCAGCCGCCCTTGAGCCAGCGCTTCACCTCGCGCCAGTCGGCGGCCAGCTGCGCGCCCCGGGCCGTATGCCTGTTGTACAGCAGCACCACAATGCCCGCTATGAGCAGCGCCAGCCCGCCCATCAGCAGCCCCAGCGCCAGATCCTCATACAGCTCCTCCCTGCCCAGGAAGTACGCGCCCATCGCCAGCGCCACGGCGGACACTATGAGCGTGGTCAGGCCCAGCGCCATCTGCGTCCACGGGCGCTTCATGTACCAGCCGCGCTGCTCCGCGCTCTTGTTCACCTTTTCGGCCCATTTGGTGAAGTGCGTGCTGTACGAGCTCTCGTCCGTGTGCGACTCTATCTCGTCCAGCGCCACGCTCCGGCCGTCGCCCAGGCCCAGTATCCAATTCAGCGCGTACTTCTCGTGCGGCGAGCTGCCGTCCAGCGGCTTGTCGGTGCGCACATACGCCATCCCGTCATCATAGCACTCCAGCGCCAGATAGCCGCGCCGGGTCAGGTCCAGCAGCGTGGCCGCCAGGCCGTTTACGTCAACGTGGTTGCGGCTGAGCACCGTGCCCAGCTCGGCCGGGCTCACTCCGGGCTCCGTGGGCAGCGGGCTGCCCGCCGCATAGCCCTGCGCCGCCACGCGCGGGTCGCGGCCCCACAGCGCATATCCCAGCACGCCCAGCGCCACTGCCAGCGCCACCAGACCCACACCCAGCCCCACGCCCAGGCGGTAGTTGCGCTCCCGCTGCGCATCGTACTGCGCCTCGCGGGCCAGCAGCTCCTCGCGCATGTTCACGTCCGAGGTATAGGCCATGCCGCTCAGCGCCGAGGAGGGGAACATCACGCGCACCCTCAGCGTATCGCCCTCGCCGCCGTCGATGCCGGTGACGCGCACGCGCTCGTCCAGCGCCTCGCAGTCCTCTATGTCCATGCCGGCGCTGCTCACGCGCAGGTCGATGTCGCCCACGATCGGCTCCTCAAACGACATGTTCAGCGTATACCTGCCTATCGCCAGCTCCCAGGCGTCGCCCAGCAGCGGCGCGTCCAGCACGCCCACGTCCAGGTAGCGCGCGCACACGCCCTCCAGCGTGTAGCTGTACGCGATGGTCACGCTGTCGCCCTCGTCGCAGGGCAGGAATACGTAGTACCTTATCAGCCCGTTGTCCAGATATTCGCCGTAGTACACGCCCGCGTCGCCCTTGAGCGCTCCGCCGTCGTATACGAACTCCCGGTCGCCCAGCGCGGTCGAGAGCGCCGCCCCAAAGCCGGTCACGCCCGTGCCTATCGTGGGGTCGATGTCGCGCGTGAAGCCGTTTATGTGATCCTGCACCTGATAGGTGAGCAGCTCCTGTACCTCCAGCGCACCGTCCGCGCGCACCACGATGTCAGCCCGGAAGTCCGACACGTATGCGTCGCTGCCGGCCAGCGCCGTTTGACACGCCATGAGCAGTACCAGCGCGATAAGCGCCGCAGCAAACCTCTTCATACTCTCCTCCTCTGTTCCTGTGACCTGTCTGCTGCCTTCATTTTACCACGCGCGCTCCCGGGCCGCAATCCCTGTGCGCCGAAAACCTCATCCGGCCCGCCCAGGCCCTCCCTACGCCCGCCCAGCGCACAGCCAAAAGCGCCGCGGGCACATTGCCCGCGACGCTTTTCTCCCGCCGGGCCGCGCATTCAGCCCTGCGGCGCGCCTTAATTCGCTCCGGAATCGAGCGCCGCCTTGGCCGCCAGGCCCTGCTCCGTCACCGGCTTCATCCACTTGAGGCTGAACAGATACTTCAGCTCCACGGGCAGCTTGAATACCTCCTCTATCATCGAGGCCGCAAACACGATTATGAACGGCGCTTCAAACACCATGCCGGTAAGCAGCACCATGGGCACGGTGATGAGCCATATGCCGCCCACCTCCATGTACATGCCCATGCGCGATTCGCCGCCCGCGCGGAACATGTTTATCTGTATATAGTTGGTATGGCGCATCGGCCCCAGTATCATGTAGACCAGCAGTATCTGCGTAACCGTGCCC
>JBJEUC010000387.1:0-10239 GCA_051883635.1 Candidatus Fimadaptatus sp. | reverse complement strand
CGTCCCAAATGCTGGGACCAAGGGGCGCTCATAACTCTTCGCGGTACCACCCGGCTGAATCGCACCTGCGTGCGAAACACTCTTGTCGGCACAAGGATATGCAAATGGCAGGACCCATCGGCACATGCTATGCCTAGCCGCTGTAACGCGCGGCGCGCGGCCAAGCCTACTGATATCCGTTTAAGCGGCTGCACAGGCGCCCTTGCCTGCGCGCGCATACGCGGTACGTTCGAATGGCGGCTCCGGGCTGTTCTTCATCCGCGCACCGGATGCCGCATTCCCACCAGCTGGCGGCTCTCTTGATCCGGCGATAGGGCAGACTACTCGTCCCATCATGGCCTTTTTTGATAATGGGTATTTTACGCCTGTCGCGCGGAGCTGTCAAGGGGCTTTTCGCCGCGTCGAAAAAACTTAATGCGGAGCCGCCCGCAAGCCCCTGGGACGGCCCGAACGGGCAGGGGAAAGCGCGGGAGAGCATTGGCACTCCCGCGCCTTGGTCATATGATGTGGCGTAAGGTAAGCATCCCCCGCCCGCCGTAATGCTCTGTCAGACCTCGTCCCAGATGCGGCGCGCGTTGTCCAGACCGACCTTGGAGGCGTACTGGGGCGTCTCGAAGCCCTCGAACTCTATGGCGATGGCGCCGTCGTAGCCCGAGTGCTTTATCTCGCCCAGTATCTCCCATATGTCCAGATCGCCCTGCGCCAGTATCGAGCCGCGCAGGTAGCGGCCCGCCATCGAGAGGAACCAGTGGCCGCCGCAGTCGAACATGGTGGTGTCGCCCGGGTCGCGCTTGCGGATGTAGAAGTCCTTGAGGTGTATCATGCGGGCCTGGGCGGCCATGCGGTGCGCCGCGGCGGCCGGGTCCTCGTCCACGCAGGCGATGTTGCCGGTGTCCAGCAGCAGGCCGTAGTTCTTGCGGTTCACGGCGCGCAGTATGCGCTCCACGCGGTCGCAGCCGTTGGCGAAGAAGCCGTGATTCTCGATAAGCGTGGTTATGCCGTACTGGGCGGCGTGGTCGGCTATCTCGCCCGCCGAATCCACCATCAGCGGCATCAGGCGCTCGAAGTACTCCAGGCCGTTCTCGCCGTGCGGGCGGCGGAAGGCCGATACGTCGTGGCGCATCATGGGCACGCCCAGCTCGGCCGCCACGTCGACGTGGCGCTTCACGCGCGCTACCTCGTCGCGCAACGCCTCCGGGTCCTCCTTGCACAGGTCGGCCAGCACGGAATAGTTGCACAGCTGTATCCCGGCGTCCTTGGCGCGGCGCACGACCTTCTTTATGTATTCGGAATCGATGCGGCGCTCGTCGTCCATGAAGCGGAAGGCGAACGGCACCAGCTCCATGCACTGCGCGCCCTGCGCGGCGGCCCAATCTATCGCGTCAAACAGCGTCATCTCGCCCGAGGCAATGACCGGGTCGAGGGAATACGAACTAAGTCCAAGCAGCATAAAATGCACCTCCGTATTTATTCCACTACCAATTATAGAGTAATAGCAGCGTAAAATCAAGCCCGGGCGCGCACTAATTGCGGGCATATGCGCGCCCGGGACGATAAATCGCATCTGATAAGGAAAAAGCGCGCCGCGCGGGCATGAGCTGCGGGCGCGGCGCGCTTGCGGGGCAGGGGAAAGGGGCGCGGGATGGCCGGGACTTTCCGTCACTCCTCCATCGCGCGCAGCATGGCCAGTACGTTCTCGGGAGGCACGTCGCCGGGTATGGCATGCGTGGGCGCGCATACCAGACCGCCGTCCGGGAAGCGGCTCATCCAGTCGCGCGTTATCGCGTATATCTCCTCAGGGGTCTTGCAGGGGAGCTCGACCTGGGTCGATATCCCTCCCCATATGGTCAGCCTCCCGTGCAGGCCGCGCGCGTAGTCGCGGGTGTATATCTCGGGCTGATAGGTGTTGTACATGTTGAGGCCCGCGTCTATCACGTCGTCCATCACCTCGCGTATGTCGCCGCAGGAATGCTGGCTCACGTACTTGCCGGCGGCATGTACGCGCGCGTACATGCGCGAAAGGTAGGGCAGTATGAACTCGCGCCAGCAGCGCGGGCCCATTATCAGGCCCCTTTGCTGGCCCCAGTCGTCGCCGAAGTGGAAGCAGTCTATGTCGTACTCCAGCGCGATGTCGATTATCTTCAGGTTGCGCTCGCATATGCGGCCCATGAGCTCATGCACGAAGTCGGGGTCGGTCATCATGTAGCACAGGAGGTTTTCCATGCCGCACAGCGTCCACGCGCGCTCGAACAGCGAAAAGCCTATCGCCGCTATGCGGAAGTTGTCGCCGCTTTCGCGCATCAGGTCGTCCATGCGCGCGCGGATGTAGCCTTCGTCCACCGGCGGCAGCTCAAAGTCGCTCAGCGCCTCGGGGGAGGGCAGCACCAGCCCGTCTATTACGCCTATGTCCTTGTCCGCGCCCGACTTGTTCCATACCACGCCGAACTCGTCCATGAAGCGCTCGTTGCCCAGCGGCCTTTCGGGCTTTATCAGGTACACGCTGGATATATGCCCGTTTATGTCGCGGCCGAAATCGCTCTGGCCGGTATAGTCCACCATCTTTTTGTACATCTGTCCCGTGAAGGAAACGTCGTAAGGCGTGCGGTCGGGGCAGCTGAACTCCAGCGCCGCTATCACCCGTTCACGATTGGTCATGACATACACCTCCTAAGTGGCGCGCGGCCCTGGGCCCATACGCCTGTTGCTTAAAGAATATACCAAATTTTGAATATTGTAAATGCAAATAACGCTAATCGGCAATACATATACCGCAATATGCGCGGCGTGAAGCGAACCGGAGCAAAGTTTAGGTAAAGAGAGAGTTCAGAGTGCGTAAATGTTGGCGCGCCGGCAGGGGAAGCGCGGCACATGCTCTTTATACTTTTGCAGGAGTGACGTATAATAGACAATATATATCATTGGCCGCAACAGGGAGGAGAAAATCGTATGGCTGAAAATATGCGCATGTTCAATCCGGCGATAGAGACCATGCCGCGCGAGCAGATGCGCGAGCTGCAGCTAAAGCGGCTCAAGGCGATGGCTGCCCACTGCTATGAGCGCGTGCCCATGTACACCCGCCGCATGGACGATATGGGCGTAAAGCCCGAGGATATAAGGACGCTTGAGGACGTAAAGCTGTTGCCCTTCACGGTGAAGGACGACGTGCGCGACAACTACCCCTACGGCCTGCTGGCCGTGCCCATGAAGCAGATAGTGCGCCTGCACGCCTCCTCGGGCACCACCGGCAAGCCCATAACCGCGTGCTATACGCGCGCCGACCTGGACAACTGGGCGGAGATGGTCGCGCGGCTGTGCGTGGCGGGCGGCGCGTCCGACGAGGACATAGCGCAGATATCGTTCGGCTACGGCCTGTTCACCGGCGCGCTGGGCCTGCACTACGGCCTGGAGCGCCTGGGCGCGACGGTCGTGCCCATATCCAGCGGCAACACCGAGCGACAGATAATGCTCATGCGCGACTTCGGCACCACCGTGCTGATAGCCACGCCCGCCTACGCCATGTACATGGCCGAGACGGCCGAGCGCATGGGCCTGACGGGCGAGCTCAAGCTCAGGTACGGCATACTGGGCGCGGAGGGCTCCACCGAGGAGATGCGCCGCGAGCTGGAAAAGCGCTGGGGCGGCATAACCGTGACCGAGAACTACGGCCTGACCGAGGTGATGGGCCCGGGCGTGGCCGGCGACTGCCTGCTCAAGCAGGGCATGCACATAAACGAGGACTTCTTCCTGTGCGAGGTTGTCGACCCCGACACCGGCGAGCCCCTGCCCGACGGCGAGTATGGCGAGCTGGTGATAACCAACCTGCTCAAGGAAGGCCAGCCCATGCTGCGCTACCGCACGCACGACATAACCCGCATAATCGCCGAGCCCTGCGCCTGCGGCCGCACCAGCCGCCGCATAGAGAAGATACGCGGCCGCTCCGACGACATGCTGATAGTGCGCGGCGTCAATCTGTTCCCCTCCCAGGTGGAGGCGGCGCTGCTGGGCGTGAAGGGCATAGGCCCGCATTACGAGATAGTGCTCACGCGCAAGAACTACATGGACCGCGTGCAGGTGAAGGTGGAGCTGCTGGACGGCTCGCTGCTGGAGAGCTACGGCGCGCTGGAGGAGCTCCGCCGCGAGATACAGGCCAACATCCGCCGCATCTGCCAGCTGGACATGGAGATAACCCTGGTCTCGCCCAATACGCTCAAGCGCTTTGAGGGCAAGGCGCGGCGCGTGACCGACCTGCGCGGTCAGGACGCGTGATAAAGTCAAGCATCGGAGGAATGAAATGAAGAAGCTAATGTTGGGCAACGAGGCGCTGGCCCGGGGCGCATACGAGGCGGGCGTCGCCGTGGTATCGTCGTATCCGGGCACGCCCTCTACCGAGATAACCGAATACGCCTCGGACTATCCCGAGATATACGTGGAATGGGCTCCCAATGAGAAGGTGGCGGTGGAGACCGCGTTTGGCGCGTCGCTGGGCGGCGTGCGCGCGCTGAGCTGCATGAAGCACGTGGGCCTGAACGTGGCCGCCGACCCGCTCTATACCGCCAGCTATACCGGCGTAAACGGCGGCCTGGTAGTGATAGTGGCCGACGATCCGGGCATGCACTCCTCGCAGAACGAGCAGGACTCCCGCAGCCACGCGCGCGGCGCGCAGCTGCCCATGCTGGAGCCGGCCGACAGCCAGGAGGCCGTGGACTTCGTCAAGGCCGCGTATGAGCTGAGTGAGAAGTACGACACGCCCGTGCTGGTGCGCACCACCACGCGCATGGCGCACGCCCGCAGCCTGGTGGCCGAGGGCGAGCGTCAGGGCGCCGAGCGCAAGCCCTATCACAAGGACGCGGCCAAGTACGTGATGATGCCCGCGATGGCAAAGCAGCGCCACATAGTGGTCGAAAGGCGCATGGAGGCGCTGGCCGCCGACGGCTGCACGATGGCCCTCAACCGCACAGAGCGCGGCGATGACTCGATAGGCGTCATCTGCTCCGGCGCGGCCTATCAGTACGTGAAGGAAGCCGCGCCCGAGGTGAGCGTGCTCAAGCTGGGCATGGTCAACCCCCTGCCGCGCGCGCTGATAGAGGAGTTCGCCCGCAGCGTAAAGACCCTCTACGTGATAGAGGAGCTGGAGCCGATATTTGAGGAGCAGATACGCTCCTGGGGCATAGAGTGCCGCGGCAAGGAGCTCACGGGCCGTCAGGGCGAGCTGAGCACCCGCAGAGTCATGGAGATACTGGGCAAGGAGCCGCCCGCATTCCAGACGCCCGGTCAGCTGCCGGGCCGCCCGCCGGTAATGTGCCCGGGCTGCCCGCACCGGGGCACGTACTACGTGCTGGGCAAGCTGCACCTGCGCGCCACGGGCGACATAGGCTGCTACACGCTGGGCGCGCTCAAGCCCAGCGAGGCCATAGATTCCTGCCTGTGCATGGGCGCGTCCATCGGCATGAGCCACGGCCTGGAGAAGGCCACCGGCGGCGAGTCCTCGCGCGACACCGTGGCCGTGATAGGCGACTCCACCTTCGTGCATTCGGGCATAACCGGGCTGGTCAACGCCGTGTACAACCACGGACGCAGCACCGTCATGATACTGGACAACTCGACCACGGCCATGACCGGCCATCAGCCCAACCCCACCGTGGGCTACGACATACGCCGCCAGGAGACCTACAAGCTCGACCTGGAGACGCTGTGCCGCGCCGTGGGCGTAAACGACGTAAAGACCGTCGACCCCTACGACCTGGAGGCGCTGGAGGCGGCGCTCAGGGACAGCCTCGCGCGCGACGAGGTGTCGGTGATAATCGCGCGCCGGCCCTGCGCGCTGCTGGAAAAGGGCAAAAAGACGCCCTACGCCGTCGACGCGGACAAGTGCCGGGGCTGCGGCATGTGCCTAAAGCTCGGCTGCCCGGCGATAGAGCGCGACGGCAAAAAGGCGCGCATCGATCCCGCGCTGTGCGTGGGCTGCGACCTGTGCGCGCACCTGTGCAGATTCTCGGCGATAGGAGGCTCCGTATGCAGATAAATATTGTGATAACCGGCGTGGGCGGGCAGGGAACCCTGCTGGCCAGCCGCATACTGGGCGCGCTGGCCGCCGACAACAGCATGGACGTAAAGGTGAGCGAGGTCCACGGCATGGCCCAGCGCGGCGGCAACGTCGTCACCTATGTGCGCATAGGCGACCGGGTGCATTCGCCGCTGGTGGAATACGGTCAGGCCGACGTGGTGCTGGCCTTTGAGCAGCTGGAGGCGCTGCGCGCGCTTCCCTACCTCAAGGAGGGCGGCACGATAGTGACCAACGAGCAGCGCATGATGCCCATGCCCGTGATAATGGGCGCGGCCAGCTATCCGGAGGACATACTGGGGAAGCTCAATGACCGCTGCCGCCTGATATCGCTGGACGCGCTGAGCCTGAGCGAGCAGGCCGGCTCGCAGCGCGCGGTCAACATAGTGCTGATGGGCGCCATGGCGCGCGGAATGGAGTTCAGCCGCGAATCCTGGGAGCGCGCCATAGGCGAATGCGTGCCGCCCAGGACGCTGGAAACGAACCTCAGGGCGTTCGACCTGGGCTGGGAAAGCGCGCGCTGAGCGCGCGATGCGACCCGGCACGCGCGCGGACGCAATGCCCTTGCCGCGCATCCCCGCCGTCTGCCCCTGCCGGGGCAGGCAGGGGGATGCGCGTTTCACCCCCGACATACCCCAACTCCCGAAAAGGACGTGAAGCACATGGAACACCTCATATGGAACCGACCGATGGAGACAATGGACCGGGAACAGCTGGCAAAGCTGCAGGGCGAGCGGCTGCACAAGACGATACAGCGCGTATATAAAAACGTGCCCATGTACCGCGAGCGCATGCAGCAGATAGGCCTGGAGCCCGGCGACATACGCACCGTGGACGACCTCAAGTACCTCCCCTTTACCCAAAAGACGGACCTGCGCGACAACTACCCCTTCGGCCTGTTCGCGGCCAGCCGCGATGAGATAGTGCGCCTGCACGCCTCCTCGGGCACCACGGGCAAGCCCATAGTGGTGGGCTATACCCAGAACGATCTGGACGTGTGGTCCGAGCTGATGGCGCGCGGCCTTACCTCGGCGGGCGCGACCCGCCACGATACCGTGCAGGTGTCGTACGGCTACGGCCTGTTCACCGGCGGTCTGGGCGCGCATCAGGGCGCGGAGCGCATAGGCGCGACCGTAGTGCCCACCTCCAGCGGCAACACAAAGCGCCAGATAATGCTCATGCAGGACTTTGGCACCAACGTTCTGTGCTGCACGCCCTCCTACGCGCTGCTCATAGGCGAGACCATTCAGGAGATGGGGCTGGACATAAACAGCTTCAAGCTGCGCGCGGGCGTGTTCGGCGCGGAGCCCTGGAGCGAGGAGATGCGCAGGCGCATAGAGGAGCTTCTGCACATAGACGCCATAGACATATACGGCCTGAGCGAGATAATGGGCCCGGGCGTGGCGACCGAGTGCCTCTGCAAGCAGGGCATGCACATATCCGAGGACCACGTGATACCCGAGATAATCGACCCCGTGACCGGCGAGCAGCTGCCCTACGGCGCGCAGGGCGAATTGGTATTCACCACGATAACCAAGGAGGGCTTCCCGGCGATACGCTACCGCACGCACGACATCTGCTCGCTCAACGCCGAAAAGTGCGACTGCGGCCGCACCTTCGTGCGCATGAACCGCATAACCGGCCGCACCGACGATATGCTGATAATACGCGGCGTGAACGTGTTCCCCACGCAGGTCGAGTCGGTGCTGATAAACATAGCGGGCGTGCTGCCGCACTATCTGCTGATAGTGGACCGCGTGAACGCGACCGATACGCTGGAGATACAGGTCGAGGTCGAGGGCGACATATTCTCCGACGAGGTGCGCAAGTTGGAAAACCTCACCAAGCGCATAGAGAGCGAGCTGCAGAGCGTGCTCCAGCTGCACGCGCGCGTGAAGCTGGTGCAGCCCGGCACCATAGAGCGCAGCGAGGGCAAGTCCAAGCGCGTTATAGACCGGCGCAAGATATGAGCGCAAATTTGACGCGACGGGGGAATAATGATGAATTCGCGGGCGCGCGTATGGCAATGGACGCAGATCCATGCTATAATATAGCCATGCAGCCGCGCGCGCTCTAAAAATCGAATGGGAGGCGTCAGGAATGTTTGTAAAGCAGGTATCCATATTCCTTGAGAACACCAAGGGTAGCCTTAAGAAGGTGACGGCGCTGCTCAGGGACAACGGCATAGACCTCATAGCGCTGTCCATTGCCGATACCCGCGACTTCGGCATACTGCGCACGATAGTGTCCGATACCGACCGCGCGGTGGAGATAATCCGCGAGGCCGGATACGCGGTCAAGCTCACCGACGTGCTGGCCGTGGCCGTGCCCGACCGGCCGGGCGGACTCAACGACGTGCTGGAGCTGCTGGACGAGGCGGGCATCGCGATAGAGTACCTCTACTCCTTCGTGCGCACCAGCGGCGACCACGCGCTGATAATCTTCCGCGTGGAGGAGCTGGAGCGCGCTTCCGGGGTGCTCGAGGGCGCGGGGATAAAATTGCTTATGCAGGAACAGGTGCGCAATCTTTGATCGCAAGACCTACGTATATCGAAACCGACGTATCCGCGATAGCGGATAACATACGCCTGCTCAGAGCCCGGCTTGCGCCCGGGGCGCGCTTCATGGCCGTAGTCAAGGCCGATGCGTACGGCCACGGCGCGCAGGCCGTGCTGGGCGAGGCGCTGCGCCAGCAGGCCTGGGGCGGCGCGGTGGCCATACCCGAGGAGGGCGCGGCGCTGCGCGAGGCGGGCTTTGACTGCCCGCTGCTGATACTGGGCGGGGCCGACGCGGCGTGCGCGCGCATGGGCGTGGAGTATGGGCTCAGCCAGGCTGCGCCCGATGTGGATACGCTCAGGCTCATGAGCGAGGCGGCGCGCGCGGCGGGAAAGACCGCGCGCGTTCACATAAAGCTGGATACCGGCATGGGGCGCATAGGCGCGCGCAGCGAGCGCGAGGTGGACGCGATGATGGACTTCGTCGCGGGCCACCCCGAGCTGGAGGTGGAGGGCGTGTTCGCCCACTTTGCCCGCGCCGACGAGCCGGGCCCCGACGCCGAGGCCTACACCCGCGCGCAGGCGCGCCGCTTTTATGAGCTGAGCGCGCGCGTGACGGCGCGGGGCGCACGGCCACTCATGCACATGTGCAACAGCGCCGGTATGCTGCGCTACCCGGAATACGACTGCGACATGGTGCGCATGGGCGTGACCATGTACGGCTATTCGCCGTTCATTGCGGGCCTTAAGTACGCGCAGCGCTGGGTGACGCGCGCGCTGTTCGTAAAGAGCGTGCCGGCGGGAGCCGCGATAAGCTACGGCGGCACCTTCGTTGCGCAGCGCAGATCCACGATAATGACGCTGCCGGTGGGCTATGCCGACGGCTATCTGCGCGCATTCGGCAACCGTGCGCAGGTGCTGGTGCGCGGCAGGCGCGCGCCCGTGGTGGGCCGCGTGTGCATGGATCAGATAATGGTCGACGTGACCGGCATACCCGGCGTGCGCGCGGGCGACGAGGTCGTGCTCATGGGCGCACAGGGCGGCGAGCGCATAACGCCCGAGGAGCTGGCGGACATCGCGGGCACGATACCCTACGAGATAATGCTGGGCGCGCACGCGCGCGTGAGGCACACACTATGCTGACCGATGAGCGCGCGCGGCTCAGGCGCGATATGGCGGCCCGGCGCGACGCGCTGGACGCGGAGCTGCGCAGGAGCGCTTCGGCGGAGATAGCGCGGCATCTTATGGCAAGCGGCATCTGGCGGGACGCGCGCAGCGTGTTTGCGTACTTCGCGGTGGGCAGCGAGGTGCAGACGAGGGCGCTCATGGAGGCGGCGCTGCGCGAGGGCAAGGCGCTCTACCTGCCCCGCTGCCAGAGCGGCGGGCGCATGCAGGCAGTGCGCGTGCGCTCTTTGGACGCGCTCAGGCCCGGCCGGTTCGGCATACCCGAGCCTACGGAGGGCGAGGCGCTGGAGGGCGCGCCCGGGCTGTGCGTGACGCCCGGGCTGGCGTTTGACGCATACGGCGGGCGCGTGGGCTACGGCGGCGGGTATTACGACCGGTTCCTGAGCGCACACCGCTGCACGGCGGCTGCGCTGGCCTACGAGTGCCAGCTGATACGGCGCGTGCCTACGGAGGCGCACGACGTGCCCATGGATCACATCATAACTCCCGCGGGCATAC
>JBJEUC010000386.1:0-2497 GCA_051883635.1 Candidatus Fimadaptatus sp. | reverse complement strand
GAATCATGCGATTGATTCCGTTGACAAAAAAAGTGTCATGCATTACAATGCAAGTACTTATACTATATAAACAGCGAAGGCTGGCTGCGGCAGAGCAAGCGCAGCCCAGCGCCAAGGGATGATTCCAAATGTGCGAAAGAACTCTCAATCTGGGCATCGACATCGGGTCGACGACCATCAAATTTGTGCTCAGCGACGGCACAAACGAGCTGTTCAGCTGCTACGAGCGCCACTTTTCCCGCGTGCGCGAAAAGACGGTCGAGCTGCTGGAGCAGGTGCGCGCGCTGCTGGCCGGGTCCGAGGCCGCCGAAGCGCCCGTGCGCGCGGCCATATCCGGCTCCGCGGGCATGGGCCTGGCCGAGGCGGCCCATCTGCCGTTCGTTCAGGAGGTGTTCGCCACCGCCGAGGTGGTGAAGCTCCGCCAGAGCGACGCGACCTGCGCCATAGAGTTGGGCGGCGAGGACGCCAAGATAATCTTCTTCACCGGCGGACTCGACCAGCGCATGAACGGCAGCTGCGCGGGCGGCACGGGCGCCTTTATCGACCAGATGGCCTCGCTGCTGAACGTGAGCGTGGGCGAGCTGGACGCGCTCAGCCTCCGGGCGGAGCGCATCTACCCCATCGCCTCGCGCTGCGGCGTGTTCGCCAAGAGCGACATACAGCCGCTCATAAACCAGGGCGCGCGCAAGGAGGACGTCGCCGCAAGCATATATCAGGCCGTGGTCAATCAGACCATAGCGGGCCTGGCGCAGGGACGGCGCATAGAGGGCAAGGTGCTGTTCCTGGGCGGCCCGCTGTATTACTGCCAGGGCCTGCGTGCGCGCTTCCGCGAAACGCTGGGGCTGAGCGAGGAGCAGGCCATATTCCCCGAGTACGGGCGGCTGGCCGTGGCGCTGGGCGCGGCCGCATACGCCGCCAGATCCGCCGAGGCATATACGCTTGATGAGCTGATCGGGCGCGTGCGCGGCGCGCGCAGCGTGAACGTGGCCGGGCGGCTGCGTCCGCTGTTCGAGACCCGCGCCGACTATGAGGCCTTCGCCGCGCGCCATGCGCAGGCGGTGGTGCCCTCGGCCGACATCGGGGCCTATGCGGGCGCGGCCTATCTGGGCATAGACTGCGGCAGCACTACCACCAAGCTCACGCTCATAAGCGCCCGGCGCGAGATACTCTACTCCTACTACGCCCCCAACAACGGCAACCCCGTGCCGATAGTCCGCCAGCAGCTGGAGAAAATATACTCGCTGTGCGGCGACCGCGTGCGCATATGCGGCAGCGCCGTCACCGGCTACGGCGAGGAGCTGATAAAGAACGCCTTCAGCGTGGACATCGGCATGGTGGAGACGATGGCCCACTACGCGGCCGCGCGCTACTTCCAGCCCGACGTGGACTTCATACTGGACATAGGCGGCCAGGACATAAAGTGCTTCAGCATACGCGGCGGCGCGATAGACAGCATAATGCTCAACGAGGCCTGCTCCTCGGGCTGCGGGTCGTTCCTCAGCACCTTTGCCGAGTCGATGGGCTGCACGGTGGAGGAGTTCGCCCGCAAGGGCCTGGACGCGCGCGCGCCGGTCAACCTGGGCAGCCGCTGCACGGTGTTCATGAACTCCTCGGTCAAGCAGGCGCAGAAGGAAGGCGCGGACATAGCCGACATATCGGCGGGCCTGTCGGTCAGCGTGGTCAAAAACGCGCTGTACAAGGTCATACGCGCCGGCAGCGCTGACGCGCTGGGCAGGCACATAGTGGTGCAGGGCGGCACCTTCAACAACGACGCGGTGCTGCGCGCCTTCGAGCTGGAGCTGGGCCGGAACGTGATACGCCCCAACATAGCGGGGCTGATGGGCGCGTACGGCGCGGCGCTCACCGCGATGCGGCTTGGCAGCTCCTCGCTGATATCGGCAGAGGCCCTGCGCGACTTCACCTATTCGGCCAAAGCCTCCACCTGCAAGGGCTGCTCAAACCACTGCCGGCTGACGGTAAACACCTTCTCGGGCGGGCGGCGCTACATAGCCGGCAACCGCTGCGAGCGCGCGCTGGGCGCCGATTCGGCCAACTCACGCCTGCCCAACGTGTACGAGGACAAGCGCCGCCTGCTGGACGCCTTCAGCGCCCGGGCCCCCGAAAAGCCCGCTCCCCGCGGGCGCATAGGCCTGCCGCTGGCGCTGGGCATGTACGAGCTGCTGCCCATGTGGCACACGCTGTTTACCGAGCTGGGCTTTGAGGTAGTGGTGTCGGAGATGTCCACCCGCCGCACATACGAGCGGGGCCAGTTCTCGATACCCTCCGACACGGCCTGTTACCCGGCCAAGCTCATGCACGGCCATGTGGCCGAGCTGATAGACAAGGGCGTGGACACGATATTCTACCCCTGCGTATCGTACAACATCGACGAAAAGGTATCCGACAACCACTACAACTGCCCGATAGTGGCCTACTATTCGGAGCTGCTGCACGGCAACATGGATGAGCTTAAGCAGGTGCGGTTCCTCTACCCCTA
>JBJEUC010000385.1:0-10308 GCA_051883635.1 Candidatus Fimadaptatus sp. | reverse complement strand
ACTATCAGCTGCGCGTCCTTGAGCGGGATTATGCCCTGCTCGCCCAGCATGGTGGCGTGGGCTATCGACCCGCGTATGTCCTGCCTGTAAAGCCGCTTGTCGAAGGAAATGGACGAGTGGAAGTCGTCCACCATGCCGTCGGTGGCCTTCTCGAAGCGTCCGCCCCATAGTTTCATAGCATCATGCTCCTTTGCGCGAATATAAACGAAGGTGAATGGCCGCGGGGCAGCGCGCGGCTGCGCAGGGGGCCATTCACCGTATGTGTCATGGTAGGGTCAGTATTAGTCCGTAATGCCCTCGCGCTCCTTCATCAGCGCGTTGACCTTGAGCGGCAGGCCGAACAGGTTGATGAATCCGCCCGCATCCTTGTGGTCGTACATCTCCTTGGAGTCGCCGAAGGTGGCTATCTGCTCCATGTACAGGGTGTAGGGAGACTTCACGCCCGCGGGTATGATGCTGCCCTTGTAGAGCTTGAGGCGCACGGTGCCGGTAACGTACTTCTGCGTGGAGGCCGCAAAGGCGCTCATGGACTCGCGCAGGGTGGTGTACCACCAGCCGTCATATACCAGCTCGGCAAAGCGCACGGCCATCTGGTCCTTGTAGTGGGCGGTCTGACGGTCGAGGGTGATGGACTCCAGCACACTGTGGGCCTTGTAGAGTATGGTGCCGCCGGGAGTCTCGTACACGCCGCGGCTCTTCATGCCCACCAGGCGGTTCTCGACCAGGTCGGCTATGCCCACGCCGTTGCGCGCGCCGATCTCATTGAGCTTTTCGATTATCTCGACCGGGCCGTACTCCTGGCCGTTGACCTTCTTCGGAATGCCCTGCTCGAAGTCTATCTCGACGTACTCGGGCTCATCGGGCGCTTCCTCGGGGGTCTTGCATATCAGGCACAGATCCTTGAGCGGCTCGTTCCACGGATCCTCCAGATCGGCGCCCTCATGCGAGATGTGCCACAGGTTGCGGTCCATGGAGTAGGGGCGCTTCTTGGATACCGGCACGTCCAGGCCGCGGGCCTCGGCGTAGTCTATCTCCTCCTCGCGGGTCTTTATGTCCCATATGCGCCAGGGGGCGATTATCTTCATGTGGGGCGCCAGGGCCTTTATCGTCAGCTCAAAGCGCACCTGGTCGTTGCCCTTGCCGGTGGCGCCGTGGCATATCGCGGTGGCGCCCTCCTTCTTGGCTATCTCGACCAGACGCTTGGCTATCACGGGGCGCGCAAAGCTCGTGCCCAGCAGGTACTCGCCCTCATATACCGCGCCCATCTGCAGCGTGGGCCATATGCACTCGGTGACGAACTCCTCGCGCACGTCCTCGATGTATATCTTGCTTGCGCCGGACTTTATCGCCTTTTCGTTGAGGGGCTCAAGCTCCTCGCCCTGACCTACGTCCACCGCCACGGCGATGACGTCGTAATCGTAGTTCTCCTTGAGCCACGGTATTATTATCGTGGTATCCAGTCCGCCCGAATAGGCGAGTATTACCTTCTCCTTAGCCATGTTGCTGACCCTCCAGTTATATCCGCAGCGGCGCGGGCACGGCCCGGCGCGCGGTCAAATTTGCCTTACGACAACAGTATAAGACTCTTTGCATAAAAATACAATACCCCTGGTGTAAACTGAATGTAATTTTATTGCCGCCCGGGCGAATTTACCGCAAGACAACCTGGCGTTTGGGTTTGCGGGGGTGGCGCGGCTTGACACGGCGGGGCCCGGGGCGTTATTATTATAGTTGGATATCTGGCAAATGCGGCGGCGCCTGCGCCGTACAAAGCAGGCGGGGGTGCGCAATGACGATATTGGGCATTGACCCGGGCCTGGCGCTGATGGGCTACGGGGTAATAGAATTCGAGCGGCAGAAGATACGCCTTGTGCAGTATGGCTGCATAGAGACGCAGGCCAAATCGCCCACGCCTCAGCGGCTGCGTTCTATTTTTTTGGGCATGAACCAGCTGATAGATACGTACCGGCCGGACGAGATAGCCTTTGAGGAGCTGTTCTTTGCGCGCAACGTGACCACGGCCATGAACGTGGGCGCGGCGCGCGGCGCGGCGCTGGTGGCGGCGGCCCAGCGCACCGAGGAGCTGTATGAATACACGCCCATGCAGATAAAGCAGGCCGTGACCGGATACGGCAAGGCCGACAAGGCCCAGGTGCAGCAGATGGTCAGGATGCTGACCGGCATGGACAGCATAATTCGCCCGGACGACGCCGCCGACGCGGTGGCCGTGGCCATATGCCACGCGCATTCGCGCCAGGCGCGGCAGATGTTCAGGATAGTGTAGGCTGTATTACGGAGGACATGCCATGTACGCGCATATAGACGGAATAGTGGCCGAAAAGAGCGCCGACACGCTGGTAATCGACTGCGGCGGGGTGGGGTACGAGCTCATCTGCTCGCGCGCCACGCTGTCCAGCGCGCCGCGCGTGGGCGAGCGCATGAAGTGCTATACCATACTCAGCGTGCGCGAGGACGCGATGGAGCTGTTCGGCTTCGCCACGCGGGAGGAAAAGGGGCTTTACGAGAAACTGCGCGCCGTGTCGGGCATAGGCCCGCGCACAGCGCTCAGCATACTGTCCAGCATGAGCGTGCGCGAGCTGTCGGTGGCGATAGTGACCGGCGATGTGAATGCGATATCCCGCGCGCCCGGCGTGGGCAAAAAGACCGCGCAGCGGCTGGTGCTGGAGCTCAGGGAGAAGATAGACAACGCCGCGCTGGAGGGCGTGGCGGTCCCGTCCGCGCCCCTGGACAAGGGGCCGGTGGCCGAGGCGGTGGAGGCGCTCATGGCCCTGGGCTACTCCGCGCAGGACGCACAGCGCGCGATAGCCTCGGTCTCCGACAGCGCCGACACGGTGGACAAGCTGGTGTTCATGGCGCTGCGCGGCATGGACAGGGGCTAGAGTGCAATTCTATGCAACGATCGACGCATAAACGCCGCTGCAAATGAATGCGTATGCAGGGGCGTCAGGGAGGCAATATGCTGGAAGGCGACGACAGACTTATCACGACATCCATGCGCGAGCAGGAGGACGAGGCGGAGCTGACGCTCAGGCCCCATACGCTTGCGGAATACTACGGCCAGACGCGCATAAAGGAGACGCTGAGCGTGTTCATACAGGCGGCGGTCAAGCGGCATGAGCCGCTGGACCACCTGCTGCTCTACGGCCCGCCCGGGCTGGGCAAGACGACGCTGGCGTGCATAATCGCCTCCGAAATGGGGCAGAACATACGCACCACCTCCGGCCCGGCGATAGAGCGCCCCGGGGATCTGGCCAGCATACTGACCAACCTGAACCAGGGCGACATACTGTTCATCGACGAGATACACCGGCTCTCCCACGCCGTGGAGGAGGTGCTGTATCCGGCGATGGAGGACTTCGCGCTGGATATAATGATAGGAAAGGGGCCCTCGGCGCGCTCGCTCAGGCTGGATCTGCCCAAATTCACGCTCATAGGCGCGACCACGCGCGCGGGCATGCTCTCCTCGCCCCTGCGCGACCGCTTCGGCATATCGTTCCGGCTGGAGCTGTACCGGCCCGAGGAGCTGGCCACGATAGTTATGCGCTCGGCCCGGATACTGAAGATCGACTGCGAGCCGGAGGGCGCGCTGGAGATAGCGCGGCGCTCGCGCGGCACGCCCCGCATATCCAACCGCCTGATAAAGCGCGTGCGCGACTTTGCGCAGGTGCGCGGCGACGGCGTGATAACCCGCGCGGCCGCCGCCGAGGCGCTCAACGTGCTGGAGGTGGACGAGCTGGGGCTGGACAAGACCGACCGCGCAATGCTCATCACGATGATGGACAAGTTCGGCGGCGGGCCGGTGGGCCTGGACACGCTGGCGGCCTCCACCGGCGAGGACGCGGGCACGATAGAGGACGTATATGAGCCGTACCTGATGCAGCGGGGCTTCATGATGCGCACGCCGCGCGGGCGGGTGCTGACCCCCGCGGCCTACGAGCACATGAAGCGCCCCGTGCCCCGGGAGCGGCAGGAGGACGACGACCGGCAGCTGCGGTTTGAATTTGACGACGAGGTGTGAAGGGTTTGAATACTGCGGACTTTATGTACGACCTGCCCGAGCGGCTGATAGCGCAGACCCCGGTGGAGCCGCGCGATTCCAGCCGCCTGATGGTCTGCTCAAGGGACGGCTCGCTGCCCATTGAGCACAGGATTTTCCGCGACGTGACGGAGTACCTGGAGCCGGGCGACGCGCTGGTAATAAACCAGACGCGCGTGATACCGGCGCGCCTGTACGGCGTAAAGGAGGATACCGGCGGGGCGATAGAGTTTTTGCTGCTCAGGCGCGTGGACATAAACACCTGGCAGGTGATACTGAAACCCGGCCGCCGCGCCCGGCCCGGCGCGCGCTTCTCGTTCGGTGAGGGCAGGCTGCGGGCGCAGGTGCTCTCGATAGACGAGGGCGGCATGCGCACGGTGCGCTTCGAGTACGAGGGCGTGTTTGAGAGCATACTGGACGAGCTGGGCGAGATGCCGCTGCCGCCCTACATACACGAGCGGCTGGAGGACAGGGAGCGCTATCAGACCGTGTATGCGCGCGAGGAGGGCTCGGCCGCCGCGCCCACGGCGGGGCTGCACTTTACGCCCGAGCTGCTTGAGCGCATACGGCAAAAGGGCGTGGACGTGGTGCCGGTGCTGCTGCACGTGGGCCTGGGCACCTTCCGCCCGGTCAAGGAGGAGCGCATAGAGGATCACGAGATGCACACCGAGCACTGGGAGATAACGCCCGAGGCGGCCGCGCGCATAAACGCGGCGCGCGCGGGCGGCCACCGCATAGTGTGCGTGGGCACCACCAGCGTGCGCACGCTGGAGAGTGCCGCAGCTGAGGACGGCACGGTGCTGCCGGGCAGCGGCGAGACCAGCATATTCATATACCCCGGCTACCGCTACCGGGCGGTGGACGCGCTGATAACCAACTTCCATCTGCCCGGCTCCACGCTGCTCATGCTGGTATCGGCGTTCATGGGTCGCGAGAACGCGCTCCATGCCTACCGCGAGGCGGTGGAGCGGGAATACCGCTTCTTCTCGTTTGGCGACGCCATGCTGATAAGGTAGCGCCGCGCGCGGCACAAAATTCGCTTGACAGGAGCATACGATGTTTGAATTTGAGCTTTTGCACATTGACGCGCAGACGGGCGCGCGCCGGGGCAGGCTGCACACGCCCCACGGCGTGATAGAGACGCCCATATTCATGCCCGTGGGCACGCAGGCCACGGTAAAGACCATGGAGCCCCGCGAGCTGGAGGAGATAAACGCGCAGATAATACTCTCCAATACGTACCATCTGCACCTGCGCCCGGGCGAGGACCTGGTTGAAAGGGCGGGCGGACTGCACTCCTTCATGAACTGGAAGCGGCCCATACTCACCGACTCGGGCGGATTCCAGGTGTTCTCGCTGGCCGGGCTGCGCAAGATACGCGAGGACGGCGTGGACTTCCGCAGCCACATAGACGGCTCCCGCCAGCGCATAACGCCCGAAAGCTCCATGGAGATACAGCAGAAGCTGGGCAGCGATATCGCCATGGCGTTCGACGTATGCTCGCCCTGGCCCTGCGACGAGAAGCAGGCGCGCGAGGCCATGGAGCGCACGCACCGCTGGGCCGCGCGCTGCCAGAGGGCGCATACCCGCGAGGATCAGGCGCTGTTCGGCATAGTGCAGGGCTCCATGTACCGCGACCTGCGCATCGAAAGCGCACGGCGCCTTGCCGACATGGACTTCATAGGCTACGGCATAGGCGGCCTGAGCGTGGGCGAGCCCAAGCCCGTGATGTACGAGATGCTGGAGGCGATTGAGCCCGAGATGCCCCGCAACAAGCCGCGCTATCTGATGGGCGTGGGCTCGCCGGACTGCCTGATGGAGGGCATAATGCGCGGCGTGGACATGTTCGACTGCGTGCTGGCCACACGCGTGGCGCGCAACGGCACCTGCTTTTCGCACGAGGGGCGCGTGATAGTGCGCGATTCGCGCTGCGCCGAGGACTTCTCGCCCATAGACCCGGATTGCGACTGCTACGTATGCCGCAACTACTCGCGCGCCTACATCCGGCACCTGTTCAAGGCGGGCGAGGTGCTGGGGCCGCGGCTGGCGTCCTACCACAACCTCTACTTCCTGCTCAAGCTCATGGAGGGTGCGCGCCGGGCGATAGAGGAGGACCGCTTCGGCGATTACCGCCGCGAGTTCCTCGACCGGCAGGGCTACGAAAAGTGGTGATGCGGCCCGCAAGGGGTATGCCTGCGGCAGAGGGCCGCACGCCCTTGAGCGCTGGTAAAGCCCGGGAGGAGCCTGGCTCTCCCGGGCTTTGCCGCGATTTGGCATAGGCCCGGGCGGCAGATACCGTTTTGTGTGATGAGCTGCTTGGATTTACGCGATCTCGGGTTCCTCGACCGTCAGGGCTACGAAAAGTGGTGATGCGGCCCGCAAGGGGTATGCCTGCGGCAGAGGGCCGCACGCCCTTGAGCGCTGGTAAAGCCCGGGAGGAGCCTGGCTCTCCCGGGCTTTGCCGCGATTTGGCATAGGCCCGGGCGGCAGAGGCCGTTTTGTGTGATGAGCTGCCTGAATTTACGCGATCTCGGGTTCCTCGACCGTCAGGGCTAC
The DNA here is from genome assembly GCA_051883635.1 of Candidatus Fimadaptatus sp. Classification (GTDB taxonomy): domain Bacteria; phylum Bacillota; class Clostridia; order Christensenellales; family Aristaeellaceae; genus Fimadaptatus. The sequence goes on along the minus strand of JBJEUC010000385.1, from coordinate 3,695 downwards.
GAAAAGTGGTGATGTGGCCAGCAAAGGGCATGCCTGCGGCGGACGGCCGCACGCCCTGGGGTGCTTTCTGAGCCCGGGAGGGGCCTTGCCCTCCCGGGCTTTTCCGCGATTTGGCATAGGCCCGGGCGGCAGAGGCCATTTTGTGTGATGAGCTGCTTGAATTTACGCGATCTCGGGTACCTCGACCGGCAGGGCTACGAAAAGTGGTGATGCGGCCCGCAAAGGGCATGCCTGCGGCGGAGGGCCGCACGCCCTGAGGTGCTGGTAAAGCCCGGGAGGAGCCTTGCTCTCCCGGGCTTTGCCGCGATGGGGCTTGGGCCCGGGCGGCAGAGGACGTTTTGTGAGATGAGGCGCTTGAATTTACGCGATTTTTGTAAGAACGGGTTGAAAAATGTGCCCGGACAGTATAAAATGATAATAAGTCAGACTGTCAGGGAAGCCCGGGGAGAGTCCGATAGCGCCAGGGACCTTCGGGGCCCCAGGCGGCGTGCGGAGGCGATGGCTCCGAACGCGCGGCGCTTCCTGCGGCGGGAAAGCCCGTTTCCCGGGGAAGGCTGGCGTCCCCGCCAGCTTCCGCGCCCTGAGATGCGCGGCATTTCGGCGGAAGCCCAAACGGGGCGGCGGGAGAGCCCGCCCGCCCGCCGGCTTTTGAAGCCCCTTTGACAGACTGAAGCATGCGCGCTGGCCGCGCGACGGGGCGCGGGCCTGTGCAGCGCTTAGGTAGACTCAGGCGGCGCGGAGGGTTCCGGCCGGATAATTGCAGATGGGAGAGAATGAATCGCCATGACTAATCTGCCCGATATTCTGAAATTCCTGCGGTCGTCAGAGGCCGCGAACAAGTTCTCCGAGCTGTACGGCACTCGCGAGGGCATGCTGGTATATCAGATGGAGCGCTACTGCCGCATAGCGAAGCGCTTTTACGAGGAGTTTGGCTCGGTTGAGGGCGTAAACTTCTTCTCGGCTCCCGGCCGCACCGAGATAGGCGGCAACCACACCGACCATCAGTCGGGCCGCGTGCTGGCCGCGGGCGTGAATCTGGACACGGTGGCCATCGCTGCGCCCACCGATAACGGCGTGATAACCGTGTACTCCGAGGGCTACGACGGCGCGCTGGTTGTGAACACATCCGAGCTCGACGTGGTCGAGGACGAGCGCGAGACCTCCATGGCGCTGATACGCGGCGTGGCGGCGCGCTTTGCCCAGCTGGGCCGCAAGGTGGGCGGCTTCAACGCGATAGTGACCTCGAGCGTGTTCAAGGGCTCGGGCCTGTCCTCCTCGGCGGCGTTCGAGGTGCTCATCGCCGACATACTCAGCGGCCTGTACAACGGCGGCGAGCTCACCGGGCTTGAGCTGGCGCAGATATCCCAGTACGCCGAGAACGTGTACTTCGGCAAGCCCTCCGGCCTCATGGATCAGGCGGCCAGCGCGCTGGGCGGACTGGTGACGATAGACTTCCGCCGCGAGGAGCCCAGGGTGGAAAACGTGGACTTCGACTTTGCGGCGCACGGCTACGCCCTGGTGGTAGTGGGCGCGGGCGGCAACCATGCCGACCTGACCGGCGAGTACGCGGCCATACCGATAGAGATGAAGCAGGTCGCCGCCGCCTTCGGCTGCAAGGTGCTGCGCGAGGTGCTGCCCGAGCAGGTCGAGGAGGGCATAGGCGAGCTCAAGGGCAAGGTGAGCGACCGCGCCATAATGCGCGCGCTGCACTTTTTCGACGAGAACGAGCGCGTCAAGGACCAGGTCGAGGCGCTCCGCAAGGGCGACATAGACGAGTTCTTCCGCCTGATAATCGCCTCGGGCGAGAGCAGCTGGAAGCTGCTGCAGAACGTGTACGTGGCCGGTCAGACCGACGAGCCGCTGGCCCTGGCGCTGGAGATGAGCCGCCGCATGCTGAGCGGCAAGGGCGCGTGGCGCATACACGGCGGCGGATTCGCCGGCACCATACTGACCTTCGTGCCCAACGACATGCTCAAGACCTTCACCCGCAAGATGGAGGATGTGTTCGGCGCGCACAGCTGCACCGTGCTCGACATCCGCCACGCGGGCGCGATACAGTGGAAAATCTAACATGAGGCGGCGGGGGAGCTTGCTCCCCCGCCACTGCGTTTCGCCCAAGCGACTGCGTCGTTTGAGCGGGTCTGCGCCCGCTCACCGGCCGGAACGCTGTTTGCACAAAAGGGCGCGGACGCGCCGTAAGTAAGCATGTGAGGAGATGAACGGTTTGCTGCTGATAAAGAACGCTAAGGTACTGCCGATAGAGGGGGCGTATCTGCCCCAGGGCGACATACTTGTCGAGGGCAGCCGCATAGCGGCGGTGGGCAATGACCTGAGCGCCCCCGACGCCCGGGTGATCGATGCCCATGGCCTGTACGCGCTGCCGGGCCTGGTCGACGCGCACTGCCATATCGGCATGTGGGATGACTCCATGGGCTTTGAGGGCTCGGACGGCAACGAGATAACCGACCCCGTTACGCCGCAGATGCGCGCGCTGGATAGCCTCTATGCGCGCGACCGGTGCTTTGGCGAGGCGCTGGAGGGCGGCGTGGTGACGGTGGCCACCGGCCCCGGCTCGGCCAATGCGATTGGCGGCCAGTTCCTGGCGATGAAGACCGCCGGCCGGTATCTGGAGGATATGGTGATACGCGAGCCGCTGGCGCTCAAGATGGCCTTCGGCGAAAACCCCAAGCGCTGCTATGGCGAAAAGGGCAAGCTGCCCATGACGCGCATGGGCACGGCCGCGCTGATACGCGAGGCCTTCGTAAAGGCGCAGACCTATATGCGCAAGATGGATAACCCCGACCCAGAAAAGCGCCCCGACCGCGACCTGAGCATGGAGGTGCTGGTCAAGGCGCTCAGGCGCGAGATAAAGGTGAAGGCGCACGCGCACCGCAGCGACGACATACTGACCGCGATACGCCTGGGCCGCGAGTTCGGCCTGGACCTCACGCTGGAGCACTGCACCGAGGGCTATCTGATACTGGACCGCCTGGCCCGTGAGGGCCTGCCGGTGACGCTGGGGCCGCTGCTCTCCGAGCGCAGCAAGATAGAGCTGGGCAACCTGACCTTCAAGGCCCCAGCCATGTTCGAAAAGGCGGGCGTGAAGTTCGCGCTCATGACCGACTCCCCGGTGATACCCGAGCAGTATCTGGCCGTGCAGGCGGCCATCTGCGTGCGCGAGGGCCTGAGCGAGGAGGGCGCGCTGCGCGCCATCACGCTGAACGCCGCCGAGGCGATAGGCCTTGCCGACCGCGTGGGCTCGCTCCTGCCGGGCAAGGACGCCGACATATGCCTCTACACCGGCCACCCGCTCGACGCGCGCTCGCGCGTGACCCACGCGATAGTGAACGGCGAGGTCGCGTTTGAGCGCTGATGCGGATGCATGAGGGTGCGGAGGGGGCAAAGGATGGCTTAACGCACAACATAAGCCCGGGGAGCTGCGGCTCTTTCGTGCTTGCGCCGTAACCGGCGGTTCGCATGTCCAAAGCGCGGCGCGAGAGTCGGTCAACTGAACTCACCATACAAGCTCTGGGGAGCAGCGGCTCTTTCGGGCTTGCACCGTCACCGGCGGTTCGCATGTCCAAAGCTCGGCGCGAGAGTCGGTCACCTGAACTCACCGTATAAGCCCGGGGGAGCTGCGGTTCTTTCGGGCTTTCACCGTCACCGGCGGTTCGCATGTCCAAAGCGCGGCGCGA
>JBJEUC010000384.1:0-2501 GCA_051883635.1 Candidatus Fimadaptatus sp. | reverse complement strand
CCCTTGAAACGCCGCCGCTCCGCTATGGGGATGGAGGCGGCAGAGCGCTGCATTCTAATGCGGCGCTCTGCCGTTGTTGCCAAGGGCTATGCGTGTTGCGCTGCGTTCTGCCGTTACTTTGCAACTTTTGCGGCGGCGTCCTTGCGCCGCTTGCTGCGGCAGCAGCCGCGTGGCGACCCACTGCGTCTCACCGCATAGCTTGCAGAATGTGAACGCCCTTCCGCGGGCCCGGCAAAGCGCCTGCGGAGAGGAGCGCACAAAGCGGCACACTGCACGCCTTCGCCGGCCCTCTTGCCTGGGCGGCTGTGGATAAGTATGCGCCCAGTGCCACACACAAAAGCGCCGGAGCCGGGGATAGCCCCCGACTCCGGCGCTTTGCATGGCTCCGCCGGGCCTTAGACCAGCCTGCCCTCGCCGTGCAGCTTCACGGTGTAGGGGTAGGGCGTGTCGGCGGCGATGCGGATGTCGTCTCCCGCGCGCGTCACCACGAAGGTGGCGGCGGTCTCGCCGCGGGTGTTGGGTATGGCGACCGTAATGCGCGCGCCGTCGGCTATGTTGTACAGGTTGAGCTCCACGCCGTCGGCGTACTCGTAATCGGGCACGTCGTCGCGCGCGCCCATGGGTATCACGCAGTTCTCGCGCACCATCAGCGGCATGGAGAAGAAGTCGTGCCGCTCGCGGCGCCAGGAGCCGCCCGGGACGCACTCGCCCTCGCCGTTCAGGCGCGTCCAGCGCCCGGCGGGCAGGTAGTAGTCCACGTCGCCTGCGGCGTTGAACACCGGCGCGACCAGCAGGTTGTCGCCCAGCATGTACTGCCGGTCGAGCGTGTCACAGCCCGGGTCGTCGGGGAATTCCAGTATCATCTGCCGCATCATGGGCGTGCCCTGCTCATGCGCCTGCACCGCCGCGCCGTAGAGATAGGGCATCAGGCGGCACTTGAGCCGGACGAAGTGGCGCAGCACGTCCGAGGCTTCCTCGTCGAACAGCCACGGCACGCGGTATGAGGAGGAGCCGTGCAGGCGGCTGTGGCTGCTCATCAGGCCGAACGCGCACCAGCGCTTGTAGACGTCGGCGGGCGCGGTGCTCTCAAAGCCGGATATGTCGTGGCTCCAGAAGCCGTAGCCCGACTGCGCCAGGCTCAGGCCCGAGCGCAGCGTCTCGGCCATGGATATGTAGCTGGCCGAGTTGTCGCCGCCCCAGTGCACGGGGAACTGCTGGCCGCCCGCGGTGCCGGAGCGCGCGAACAGCACGGCCTCGCCCTCGCCGCGCTCGCTCCTGAGCAGGTCGAACACGGTCCTGTTGTAGAGATAGGTGTAGTAGTTGTGCATCTTGATGGGGTCGCTGCCGTCGTGCCAGGCTATGTCGCGCACAGGTATGCGCTCGCCGAAGTCGGTCTTGAAGCAGTCCACGCCCATGTCCAGCAGCTGCTTAAGATACCCCTGGTACCAGCGGCAGGCCTCGGGGTTGGTGAAGTCCACTATGGCCATGCCGGCCTGCCAGCGGTCGGTCTGCCACACGTCGCCGCTTATCTTTTTGACGAGGTAGCCGCGCTCCATGCCCTCGTCGAACAGGCGGCTGTACTGCGCTATGTAGGGGTTTATCCATACGCATATCTTCAGCCCGCGCTCGTGCAGACGCCTGAGCATGCCCACCGGATCGGGGAAGGTGGCCTCGTCCCATATGAAGTCGCACCACTGGAAGCCCTTCATCCAGAAGCAGTCAAAGTGGAACACGCGCAGCGGTATGTCGCGGTCGGCCATGCCCTGTATGAAGGAGGTGACGGTGCTCTCGTCGTAGTTGGTGGTGAAGCTGGTGGACAGCCACAGCCCAAAGCTCCACGCCGGGGGCAGCGCCGGCCGGCCGGTCAGGCGGGTGTAGCGCTCCAGCACCTGCTTGGGCGTGGGCCCGTATATCATGTAATAGGCGATGCGCTCGCCCTCGCAGGAGAACTGCACGCGCTCGACCTTCTCGCTGGCCACCTCGAAGGATACGTCGCTGGGGTTGTCCACCAGCACGCCGTAGCCGCGGTTGGTCATGTAGAAGGGCACGTTCTTGTAGGCCATGTCGCTGGAGGTGCCGCCGTCGCCCTGCCACATGTCGACGGTCTGGCCGTTCTTGACCAGCGCGGTGAAGCGCTCGCCCAGGCCATATACGCATTCGCCCACATCCAGCATGAGCGAATCGATGGAATACACGCGGCCGGTCTCGCGGTTGAGCGCGCGCGCCATGCCCCGGAAGCCGCTGCTGGTGAGCGTGCGGCCCTCGCCCACGTAGTCCACCTGCCACGCGCCCGGAGCGCGGTTTACGCGCGCGGTAAGCGGGCCGCTGGTGAACTCGTAATACCCCTCGCTCTGCGCGGAGGTCGAGGCGACCGGCTCGCGGCTGACCTCGAAGCGGGGCCCGCGCTCCAGCGCGCCCCGGTGATGCACTATCTCCACGCGTATCACGCCCTCCAGCGGGGCCGTGAACGATACGGTGAGCGCGCCGCCGTCCAGCGTGTC
>JBJEUC010000383.1:0-10333 GCA_051883635.1 Candidatus Fimadaptatus sp. | reverse complement strand
CAGCAGCACGCCTACCAGTATGATGTTCGTTATGGACCTGAGACCCTCTTCGTCCTTGCGTACGACCTCGCGCTTTTTGGCTTCCATTTTCGTTTCCTCCCTCTGTTTTGTCTGCCGGGCGTTTCTCCAACCGAAACCCGCCGATAAAAAAAGTCTGCCCTTAACTAAAAGGGCAGACTGAAAATCTGCGGTACCACCTTTTGAACCCCCGCATATATGCAAAGCACACGGGGATCATCTCCTTACGAAAGCGCCAACACGCTCCCTGCCAATAACGCCGGCACGCGACCTCAAATACTCTCCGGGTACGAGCCCCGGATTTCATCCGGCCCTTCGGCGGTCCATTTGCCGGGCAGCATTCCGCAGGGTTCCCATCATCCCCCGCTCTCTGTAGGCGCACGCACGGTTTGATCTCCGCTTCAAAAGGTTTGTTCGGTATGTGATTGCGGTAATTATAGCACCGGTCATTCGCCGTGTCAAGTAGCGCCGAAAAATTTTTTTGCGGGCAATGCGGTTTAGGCGGCCGCGCATCCATCCCCCGCCATACCGCATGCAAAAGAGGAGGCTGCCCGCCTTTTTAAAGGCGAGCAGCCCCGTACTGCCCTTGTCCTGCCCGTCACTTGCCGGCCTCGTAGGCGGCCTTTACAGCGGCCTGATGCGCGCTGTCCAGACGGTTGCCGGTATGCGTCCGGCTGTTGAGGAAGTGTATGCAGTGATGTCCGCTGAAGTTGTTGTTGGTTATGGACTGCACGCCGTGGGGCATGCCGTTCATGGACGCGGCGTAGGTCTTGCCGTTTATCGTGACCCATATCGCCCTGCGCGTCCAAGACCAGGAGCCGCCGTAGGCCTGCTTCATCTTGGCGGTATCGGCGGCGGTGAGCGGCTCCACGTCGGCGTGGTTGGTGCCGCCGCGGCGCTTTACCTGCCAGCTGAGGCCGGTCTTTACGTCGGTCACGGTCGCTACCGTGCCGCGCGAGAACACGCTCTGTATGTTGCTGGTCCACCAGTCGACCAGCTGCACGCTGGACGAGCTTGAGGAGCTGGATGAGCCCGACGAGCTCGACGAACCGGACGAGCTCGACGAGCCCGACGAGGTGCTCAGCGTTGTCTTGCCGTCATACTTGGGCGCGCTGCTCGCAAAGAGCTTGCTCAGCGTGGTCTTGCCGGCCTTGCCGTCCACGGTGAGGCCCGCCTGCTTCTGGAACAGCATCACCGCGTCGCGGGTCTTGGCGCCGAAGTCGCCGTCCGCGCTGCCCGAGAGGTACTTGAGCTCTATCAGGCGCTTCTGCAGCGTCTTTACATCGCTGCCGCTGTCGCCCATGGAGAGCGTGCCGCTGATGCTGTCGAGCTGCTCCTCGATGATATCGGCCTCGGTCTTTTTGCTGGGCGCATCGGAGGCGAAGAGCGCCTTCTGCGTGGTCGCGCCCGCAATGCCGTCGGCCGTAAGCCCGGCCTGCTTCTGGAAGGCCTTCACCGCGTCGGTGGTGGCGCTGCCGAAGTCGCCGTCCGCGCTGCCCGAGAGGTACTTGAGCTCTATCAGGCGCTTCTGCAGCGCCTTTACGGCCTCGCCGGTGGAGCCCTGCCTGAGCGTGGTGTAGGTGGTCGCGGGCGCAGCCGTGGCCGTGGGCGCCGCGGTGGCCGCGGCGGTGGCCTTGGGCGCGCTGGACGAGTTGAGCGCCTTGAGCGTGGTCGCGCCCACTACGCCGTCAGCGGTGAGACCCGCCTGCTTCTGGAAGGCCTTCACGGCCGCCTCGGTCTTGTCGCCAAAGTTGCCGTCCGCGCTGCCGGTGAGATAGCCCAGCTCTATCAGGCGCTTTTGCACGGTCTTTATCTCGTCGCTGGTCTGGCCGGCCTTGAGCGAGTTGCTGGTGGACACGAACACGTCCAGGAAGTCGTCCAGCACGAAACCTTCGCCCTTGCCGGTCTTGATGCGGTACCAGTCGCCCGCAATGCCGGTTATCTCCACCTCGGTGCCCTTGCTCAGCTGATAGAGCTTTTCGCCGCTGGTGGAAGCCGTCTTGCGCACGTTGACGTTGCTGCCGGATATGGTGGCCGCGCCGCTCGCGCTCGTGACCGAGCTGGAAGACGTGCCCGAGGAGGTGCTGACCTCAACGTATTTGGCCAGCACGAAGCCCGTGCCCGAGGAGGTGCTGATGCGGTACCAGTCGCCCTGCTTGCCGGTCACGCTCACCTTGTCGCCTTCGCCCAGCTTGTACAGCGCGCTGGACGAGGTGGAAGCGCTCTTGCGCACGTTCACGCCGTTGCCGGATATAGTGCCGCTGGCGTCCATGCTGGTAAGGCTGGAGGAGGTGCTGTCGGAGCCCGATGAGCCGGACGAGCTGGAGAGCGTGACGTACTTTGCCAGCACATAGCCCGTGCCCGAGGAGGTATGCACGCGGTACCAGTCGCCCTTGAGGCCGGTAACGTCGACCTCAGCGCCCTTCCTGAGCGAATACTGCTTTGAGGACGAGGTGCTCGCGCCCGAGCGCACGTTGACCTCGCTGGCGTTTATCACGCCCTCGCGGTCCATCTCGGTCAGCTTGTCCGAGCTGCCGCTGGAGCTGCTCAGGCCGGTCACGCTCACGTAATCCGCGCTCACGTAGCCGGTCACGCCGTCGCACTTCACCTTGACCCAGCCGTCCGATATCGATACGGCCTCCATCACCGTGCCCTTGTCCACGCGCTTTAGCACCGTGGCGCTGGTTGAGGCGCTCTTGCGGATGTTCACCGAGCTGCCCGTGACCCTGGCCGTGGGCGTGGAGCTGGACGACGTGGCCACGCTGCCCTCGACGAGCATGTCCTTCCTTATGTAACCGGTCTGTCCGTCGTACTTTACCTTGTACCAGTTTCCGCTAGTGCCGGTTACCTCGACGTTTTCACCCCTGCTCGCGCGGGCGACCACCTTGCCGTCGGTCGACGCCGACGCCCGGACGTTTACAGAGGATACGTTTACGGTATAGGTATCGCCGGCTGCATATACCGGCGACGGGGCCATGCCTATGGCCATGACCGCAGCCAGCACGAGCGCCGTAACGCTCCTCATCCGTTTTCCGCCTTTGGTAAGTTGCATTTTGCGTTTTTCCTCCTGATTTTCGTTGTCAAAGCGCATCAGTATTGCGCGTATCTTTCGTACGCATATCATTTTATTACGAAAGTGTGACAAAATCAAGTGTAAGCGCAATATTTCATCTCGGAAAGGCAATGTTTAACGTCAACTTATCCCATATACGTGGCGCAGCGGGGCCTTCTCCCGCCCGAAAGCGCTGCGGCGGCGGCTCCCCGGCGAGGCATTCGCGGGGCGGTGCGCCTTCATCGCGGGGCGCGCACGCGGCAATGCCCCGCCCTGCCGCGCGGCCCCATATGCCCAACAGAACGCAAGCTGATGCGCTCAGCCCTTTGCCGCCACTTCCTGCCGCCCGTATTTTTCCTCCATCTCCTGCGTATGCGCGGTGAACAGCTCCAGCGCCCGCGCCTGTATGCAGGGGATACTTGCCGTATCCGCATCGGCGAACCCGCGCCTTATCCGCGCGGAGGCCAGCGCATGGCTGTCGCCCGCCCGGCTCTCATCCGCCTGCGCCATGAACTTCGGCAGCAATTCCGGGTCGCCGGAGTAGCAAAGCTCCACGAGCTTTGCCCGGTATTCCAGCTCCATGGGCGTGATGCCCGGGAAGCGCTTCATGTCCACGGTATGCTGCGCCTCATGCTTCAGCAGGGAGACGCGGAACCGCTCGCTCTCAAAGTCATACGCCTGCTCGACGCAGTTAATCGTGCCGTCGGGCGAAGCCCAGCCGCCCGTGCCGTACCTGCCGAAGGTCAGATAGTCCATCCAGCTCCTGAACACAAAGCCCCTGAGTATGTTGACCGTGTATTCCTCCGTGCCGTCCGGCAGCTCGACGCGGTATGCCGTAGGAACGGTGTCCCGCCAGACATACGGGCCGTAATACCCCTGGGTCTTGCCGAAGAGCGCATGGTAGCCCTCCGCCTCAAACGCCGCCTGCAGCCGCCCGGCCAGCTGCTCCTCATCCGCCTCCGGCGCATCCAGCAGCGCCCTCAGCCCTGCCCGCAGCCTGTCCGCGGCCTCCGCCTCCGGCAGCCCGCAGTAAAATGCGTCCCGGAAGTAGACCTGGTACAGGCGCAGTATGTCGTTGAGCAGGGCCGGCACGTCAAACGTGCGGTATTCGCAGTTTTCAAATATCGCCACATACGCGGGCAGTATGTCCCTGAACTCCTCGTGGGCGCGCATATAGGCGATGGCGCCCCGCAGGTCTCCGTTCATAAAAAACTGGCTGATTTGCATGGACGTTCCCTCCTCCCGTATGGTTCCATGTTATCACATAGTCGGCGGAAGCACAAGCGGCGGACGGGGAAGCTCCCCCGCCCGCCCGGCTCGCCGCGCGTCCGCCGCGCACTCCGCCGGACGCGCTGAAAGCCCGAAGGGGCCTGTTCCCTTCGGGCTTCGATATGCTTTAGGCAACATGGCCCATGCCTGCGGCCCGCCGCGCCCGCGCTCACTCTGCGGGCTTCATGTGGCATGTGAAGGTGGAGCCCGCGCCCGGCTCGCTCCTGAGCGCTATCTGCCCGCCGTTGTTCAGCACGATGTGCTTCACTATCGCCAGGCCCAGCCCGGTGCCGCCGCTCTTGCGCGAGCGGGAGGGGTCCACGCGGTAGAAGCGCTCAAACACGCGCCCCTGCGCCTGTTCGTCCATGCCTATGCCGTTGTCGGCCACCTCTATCAGCCCGTCGTCCACGCGCACGCGCACCCATCCGCCGTCCACGCCGTAGCGTATGGCGTTGTCCACCAGGTTGTATATCAGCGTCCATATCTCGCGCGGCGCGCCCTTCATGCGGCCCGTGCCGCTCACCTCTATGGTGATGCCGCGCACCGACGCCAGCTGCTCCAGCGACTTTTTGACCTCCAGCGCCAGCGGCGCAAGGTCTATGTTCTCCTCGGCGGCGTGCGAGTCGCTCTCCAGGCGGGAGAGGTAGAGTATGTCGTCTATCACGCCCAGCATGCGGTCGCTCTCCGAGGCGATGCGGCACAGGTACTCGCGCTGCTTGTCGGGGTCGGTCACGCAGCCCACGCTCATAAGCTCCGCAAAGCCCTTTATCGACGTGAGCGGCGACTTCAGCTCATGCGAGGCGTTGGCGACGAAGTCGGTGCGCATGCGCTCGGTGCGGCGCACCTCGTTCATGTCGGTCTGCAGCTTCTCTATGCGGCAGGCCACGCCCTGCAACACCGGCTGCAGCTCCTCAAACGTGTCCACGCTGAGGGGACGGCCGCTCTCCAGCATGTCGTCCAGCGCCTGTATGGCCCCGGTAAAGCGCGCCGCAAAGCGCCGGGCGAACAGCACCGACGCCGTGCCCAGCAGCAGCGCCAGCGCTATCATGAGCGGCAGCATCTCGTACAGTATCGCATAGGCCGAATCGCTCTGCGTGCTCAGGCGCAGCACTCCGTCGCCCACCCTGCGCGCGCAGTATATCATGCTGGAGCCCAGGCTCCTGCTCTGGCGCTGGGCATAGCCCGTGCCCCCGGCCAGCGCGGCGACTATCTCCTCCCGCTGGGAGTGGTCCTCCAGCTCGCCCTCCGCGTCCGAATCGTAGAGCACGCGGCCGTCCTCGGCGATAAGCGTCGCGCGCACTCCGGCCCCGGCCGCCATCTGCGCCGCCTCCAGCGCGGGGTCCTCGATGCCCAGCTCGACCGCCCGCTCGCTCACCGCCTGCGCCATGTCCATGAGCTCCGTAAGGCTGGCGCGCGCCTCCTTGACCGACGCGCCCGCAAAGGACGCCACGCAGCCGGCCAGCATCGTCAGTATGCTGATGAGCGCGGTAAGCACCAGCGCGCGCCCCAGGTACTTCTTCATTGCTCCTCACCCTTGTTCAGCTTGTAGCCGTAGCCGCGCACCGTCTGTATGTAGCGCGGCTTGTCGGCGCTGTCGCCCAGCTTTTGTCTCAGCGAATGGACGTGGAAGTCCACCGTGCGCGTGGTATCGCCCTCGAAGTTGTAGCCCCACACCTGCGTGAGCAGCTGGTCGCGGCTGAGCACCAGGCCGGAGTTCTTGTACATGTACTCCAGCAGCTCGAACTCCTTGAAGGTCAGCTTTATCTCCCGGCCGTCGCGCCATACCTCGCGGCGGGCGAAGTCTATCTCGTTATCGCCCAGGCGCACGGTGCCCGAGGCCGCGGGCACGCGCCTGAGCGCGGTCTTTACCCGCGCCTGCAGCTCCAGCACGCCAAACGGCTTGGTCACGTAGTCCTCCGCGCCCAGCTCCAGCCCGCGCACCTTGTCCAGCTCCTCGCCCTTGGCCGAGAGTATTATGCACGGTATCGCCGCCGTGCTGGGCCGCGCCTTCCATTCGCGCAGCAGCGTAAGGCCGTCCTTGCCGGGCAGCATTATGTCCAGCAGCAGCAGGTCGGGCAGCTCGCCCGCGTCTATCTGCTTTTCCAGCAGCGCGCCCGATTCCATCGCGCGCACCTCATGCCCCGCCGCGCTCAGCACCGCCGCCACCAGCGCGGATATGTTCTCGTCGTCCTCTACCACGTATATCCTGGACATCATCCACCTCCCGGGGAACCCCTGGGCTACAGTATGCGCTGATGCTTGTGCATGCCCGTCACCAGGAATTCCACCCATTCCGCAATGTTCTGCGCATGGTCGCCTATGCGCTCCAGATACTTGACTATCATGAAGAAGTCCAGCTGCAGCGCCGCCTCGTCCGGGCGCTGGCCTATGCGCCGGGCCAGCGACTCGCGCGCCTCCAGGAACAGCCGGTCTATCTCGTTGTCGGCGTCTATCACGGCGCGCGCCAGCTCCAGGTCCCTGCGCATGAAGGCGTCCACGGCCTTCGTGACCATTATAACGCATTTGTCGGCCATCGCATAGAGTATTTCCGGGCCTTTTTCCTCGGCCGGTATGTGCATCAGTATCTCGGATATGTCCGCGCCCTGGTCGCTTATGCGCTCCATATCGGTTATCATCTTGAGCGCAGTCGAAATGGTGCGCAGGTCGCTGGCCACCGGCTGCTCGCTGAGCAGTATGCGCATGCTCTGCCGCTCTATGGCCAGCTCCAGTTCGTTTGCCACATGGTCGCTTTCGTATATGCTGCGCGCCAGCTCGCGGTCGCCCGTGCGCAGCGCCTTCATGGCGTCCTTTATCACGCTCACTACGAATTCGCTCATCCGGAGCATTTCATCCATCAGTTCGCTCATCTCGCGCTCAAACTTGTTGCGCATCGTCCGTTACCTCCCCCTAAGCCCGTCAGCCAAAGCGCCCGGTTATGTAGTCCTCGGTGCGCTTGTCCGCCGGGTTTGCAAACAGCTCCAGCGTGGGCGCGCACTCCACCATCTCGCCATGCAGGAAGAACGCCGTCTGGTCGGATATGCGCGCGGCCTGCTGCATGTTGTGGGTCACTATCACTATTGTGTAATCGGTCTTGAGCTCGTTCATCAGGTCCTCTATCTTGCCGGTGGATATCGGGTCCAGCGCCGAGGTCGGCTCGTCCATCAGCAGCACCTCGGGCGACACCGCCAGCGCGCGCGCTATGCACAGGCGCTGCTGCTGGCCGCCCGAAAGCGCCAGCGCGCTCTTCTTGAGCCTGTCCTTGAGCTCGTCCCATATGGCGGCCTGCGTAAGGCTCCTTTCGACTATCGCGTCCAGCTCGCTGCGGCTCCTCACGCCGTGCGTGCGCGGGCCGTAGGCGATGTTGTCGTACACGCTCATCGGAAATGGATTGGGCTTTTGGAACACCATGCCCACCCGCCGCCTGAGGTCGTTCACGTCCACGTTGCCGTATATGTCCTCGCCGTCCAGCGCGGCCAGACCCTCTATGCGCACGCCGGGCACCAGGTCGTTCATGCGGTTGAGCGACTTGAGCAAGGTGGATTTGCCGCAGCCCGAGGGGCCTATCAGCGCCGAGACGGCATGCTCGGGCATGCCCATGCTTATGTCCTTCAGCGCATGGAAGTCGCCGTAATACAGGTTAAAGTCCTTTACCTCAATTTTCATTCAGCCTACCCGCCCTTCTCTCCAGCCAGCTCGCGACGAGGTTTATCGCTATCACAACTATCAGCAGCACAACGCCGGTGGCAAACGCCGTATTGCGGCCCGCCATGCCGCCGTCGCGCGTGTTTATGTACATATGCACGGCCAGCGTGCGCGAGGAATCCATTATACTGCCCGTGAACTGCGCCACCGAGCCCAGCGTGAACAGCAGCGCCGCCGTCTCGCCCACTATGCGGCCTATCGCCAGTATGAACGAGGATATTATGCCCTTGGACGCGCTGGGCAGCACTATGCGCATTATCGTGCGCAGCTTGCCCGCGCCCAGGCCGTAGCTTCCCTCGCGGTACATGTCGTCCACCGACAGTATCGCCTCCTCGCTGGTGCGGATTATCGTGGGCAGCACCATTATGGACACCGTCAGCACGCCGCACAGCATCGAGTACCCCATGCCCAGCGCCGAGCCGAAAAACAGCGCGCCGAACAGGCCGTATATTATCGAGGGTATGCCCGCCAGCGTCTCGGTGGCCAGCCGTATCGCCCGCACCAGCGCGCTCTTCCGGGGCGCGTATTCGCACAGGTAGACCGCGCAGCCCACGCCCAGGGGCCCGGCTATCAGCACCGCCAGCGCCACCAGCTCAAGCGTGGCCGCTATGGCAAAGCCCATCGAGGGATTGTCGGCCGAGTACGCGCCAAAGAGCAGCTCCCAGCTCAGGTGCGGCACGCCGTTTACGCAGATGTAGAGCACTATCACCATGAGGCTGCCCACCGTGAGCAGCATAGCCAGCCGACACAGATACCTCCATGCCAGCGATCTGAACCGGCGCCTGCGCGAGGTCGCCGTGCGCCGGGGCTTTGCGCCGTATGAAGTCATTTTGCTTCGCCTCCCTGCGCGGCCTTGCGCGCCCGCTTTTCGCCGCGCTCCGCAGTTATCAGACCCAGAGCCATGTTGAGCAGCATTATGAACACGAACAGCACCGCGCCCGTGGCTATCAGCGCGTCATAGTGCAGGCCCTCCGCGTAGCCCATCTCGCTCACTATGTTGACCGTAAGCGTGCGCACCGACTTGAATATCGTCGCGGGCAGTATGTTGCTGTTGCCCGCGACCATGCCCACGGCTATGGTCTCGCCTATCGCGCGGCCCATGCCCATGACTATCGAGGTGACTATACCGCGCCGTGCCGCCGGTACCAGCACGCGGAACACCGCCTCCTCGTGGGTCGCACCCAGCGCCGCCGCGCCCTCATAGTAGCTGGCGGGCAGCGAGCGCAGCGCGTTTTCGCTTATCGTGATTATCGTGGGCAGTATCATAAGCGCCAGCACAATAGACGCGGCCAGCACGCTGTTGCCGTTGCCCGGGCAGTGGTCGGCGATGAAGGGCACGATTATCATCATGCCGAAGAAGCCGTATATTATCGAGGGTATGCCCGCCAGCAGCTTCACGCACTGGCTCAGCAGCGGGCGCAGCCACCGGGGGCAGAATTTGGCCATGTATATGGCCGCCAGGAGGCCCACCGGCACCCCCAGCAGCAGCGCGCCGCCCGACACGTACAGGCTGCCGACAATCATGTAGAATATTCCGAACTTCTGCGGGTCGTTATTGGGCTTCCAGGCTGTACCGGAAAGGAAGTTCCAAAGCCCCACCTCGCTTATCGCCGGCCACGCGCCCTTGAATATGAACACGCATATGCAGGCCACCGCCGCCAGCGATGTGAGCGACGTGAGCAGGAACACTATCCGCGCCGCCCGTTCCCTGAGCAGCGCCCTGCCCGCCCCCGCGCTTATGTTATTCGCCACAGTATCTTCACCTCGCGCTTGCCGTATTGCTCATTCCTACGCGCTTATTGTATTCTGTCCTCATTTGCGCATTGATTGGCGATTGTAAGCTGCGGGTAAGTCATGCCGGGCGGGCGAGGGTGCGGGAGGGGAAGGTGGGGATGGCGGAGGGAAGGGGGAGGTGGGGCGCAGGGGATACATGGGTGTGAGAGAGCGCGGGGCTGCCACTCGGCAGGAAGTCCCGCGCTCTTGTTGATATGCGCGCTGTCGTGACTGTTTCACACGCCACCGGCAATCGCACGCCGGGGATGGGCTACGGCAACTTCGTCCGCCACGCGCCCACAGCTTCCCATCAGCCACGGCAAAGTGCGGGGCTGCCACTCGGCAGAAAGTCTCGCGCTCTTATTGATATGCGCGCCGGGTTGGTGGATTCAAGCATCACCGACAAGGCGCGCCCACAGTTTCCCTCGGCCAGGGCAAAACGCGGGGCTCCCGTCGTCAGGAAGTCCCGCGCTCTTGTTGATATGCGCGCTGGGTTGGTGGATTCAAGCATCACCGACA
>JBJEUC010000382.1:0-2510 GCA_051883635.1 Candidatus Fimadaptatus sp. | reverse complement strand
CGTATGGAACGGGCAGGACGGGTCCGTGACCTTGTAGGTGGTGTACTTGCTGTCAAACATGCAGAAGCCGTCGTGGTGCTTGGTGGTGAAGATGAGGTACTTGAACCCGTCGCGCGCGCCGATGTCGGCCCACTGGTCGGGCATTATGCGCATGGGATTGAACGAGCGGTTGAGGTCGACATACTGCTGCCGGAACACGCGCCCGTCCTGCTCCCAGTCCACGTCGCGGCGCGACCAGGAGGCGTCCGCCTCGCTCAGCGGCCAGGACTCGCATATGCCCATCTGGGCATACGGCCCGAAGTGCATCATCAGCGCCAGCTTCTGATCCTGGAACCACTCCAGCCGCTCGCGCACCAGTTCATCCCGGGGCGGCACATAGCTCTCAGCCGCGCTGCAGCCGTGCATGCCCTGCTTTATCATATCCGCCATTTTGTTTTCCCCCTTTGCGTCATTCGCCGGCCTTTTGAGCCAGCTCGCCTGCTATCACGGTAAGTCCCCTGACTATGTCCTCCAGCTCCATATACGGAACATCCGGACGGTATCTGCACTGGCTGGGTATATAGGGCACATGCACGAAGCCCGCGCGCGCCTCCAGCATGCGCACGCTGATATAGTCCAGCACGCTGAACATGAGGTGGTTGCAGACATACGTGCCGGCCGTGTTGGACACATGCGCCTCCAGGCCAGCGGCGCTCAGGGCGCTCTCCAGCCTCCTGAGCGGCAGCGTGGAAAAGTACGCGCTGGGCGCGCCCCGGCGTATGGGCGCGTCGCGCAGCAGCACGCCCGCATTGTCCGGCACCGTCGCGTCGTCGATATTGAGGGCCACGCGCTCCAGCGAAATGCCCCTGCGCCCGCCCGCCTGGCCCACGGATATGACCGCGTCGGGCATGATATGGACAAACTCCTCCTGCGCCCTGCGCATGGAGCCCTGGTACTCAACGGGCAGGCACACGCGGAATATGCGCGCGCCGCCTATCTCCTCCGGCAGGAGCTTGACCGCTTCCCAGGACGGATTCACATTTTCGCCGCCAAACGGCTCAAAGCCGGTAAACAACAGCTTCACTTGTCATGCACGCTCCATAATAAACTATGCAGCCGCCCGCGCCCCGGCGGCGGGCTGTCATATCCATTATAGCAGACCCTGCGCCCTGAGCGCAATACCCTATTGCTCCGCTGGGCAGTTTCGGCGCGGACAGCAAAAAAACCTGAAAAAAAGTGAATTTGGGTATTGACACGGGCGGTAAATGCTGGTATAATAGTTGACGTGCTGAAGCGCACGAACAACTCCACAAGGTCTGTTGGCTCAGTTGGTAGAGCACCGTGTTCACATCGCGGGGGTCATTGGTTCGAGTCCAATACAGACCACTTAAATCCTCAATCTTTGGATTGAGGATTTTCTTTTTGCCTTGTGTGTGGGCGCGCTTGGGCATTGCGGGGAATTGGGAGATGACTCCCCTGCCGATGAGTGGTCGACGGGGTATTAGCTGCGTTTGTCTGGCAGGCGGCACTTGAAATTATGAATGGTATGTGTTATATTATGCGTATCAAACAAGCATTGCCTATCATTGACATCAGATAAGCGGCAACATATGCTACTGCCTGCATCGACCTGCAGTGACATACAGTGCATTCGGGAGGTGTTATCGTGCCAAATACGGTTTGCAAGGTCGTGCGCCTGCAGCTGGGGTTTCTGTTTAAGCACCCTGAAAAACCGCTGCCAGCCAATTACGTTATTTTTGGATACAGGGATAAAGCATGTTATCCCTATGATGAACTGCACAAGTTGCAGCGAGACGTAAGCGAGGTTAAGAACCGGGTAATACAATTATTCTGGGAAAATTCTGTCAAGAAGGAAGAAGGCAAGGATGAACAATTACCAACTGATAATCAATTGCGAAATACTGCATATCATATGTTAAGATTCGAATACCCTCGTTCATACTCGGGTAATATCACGTCTTCGATAAAAAATGCTTATAGCGACTTTAAGAATGCCGAGGACGATATTAGAAACAGAAGGATATCCATACTTTCGTATCGAAGCGATGTTCCAATAGAGATTCACAATAAGACCATCAAAATCTATCAGGTCAACCAAAAGTATTATGTGTCCATCGGTATATTCTCAAATGACTATTGCAAGGAGAATGATTACCCCGGCACGCACATGGATTTTGAACTGCATCACCTGGGAGGAAGCCAGCTGGCCATTGTGCAGCGCTGCATGAGCGGCGTTTACAAAATCAGCGAAAGCGAGCTGATATACAACGCGAAAAAGAAGTGCTGGTTCCTCAACCTGGCATACAAGTTCATCCCGGAAGCGCCGACAGCACTCGATCCCGAAAGGATAATGGGCGTCGATCTGGGAATCGCCTGCGTTGCGTATATGGGGTTCAACTTCTGCGAGGACAGGTTCTACATCGGCCGCAGCGAGGTCGAAGCGTTCCGGAAAAGGACCGAGGCCCGGAAGCACGACCTGCAACGGCAGGGCAAGTACTGCGGCGACGGGC
>JBJEUC010000381.1:0-2510 GCA_051883635.1 Candidatus Fimadaptatus sp. | reverse complement strand
TCGCCCAGCGGCAGCCCCTCGCGCCATTGGCCGTTCCACCAGCCCGCAGGCTGCCGGGATACAAGTCTGTGTCTCATATAATCCTCCGTGCGCCGCATTGCGCGGCTCAGCTCAATATTAAGTTTACTATATCTGCGCGGATTTTCCTCTTTGCGCCGCGCAAAAGCGCGAATTTCCGCAACTATTCCGCAAAAAAAGTAAAGTCGCGCCCGCATGCCGCGCGCTCAGGGTTAAGGTATGCGTATTCGCGGGCGGGGGACGGAGCGTGCAGCTGCGCGCGGGGGGAGGGGAGGGGCGGTATCGGCCGACGTGGTGGGAGACTGGCATGAGTAGCGCGGGCGTGTGAGCTGATGTTACTGAGCCATATGCGGGGAATGCCATTGGCCGTCATTGCTCACGGCCCCATGACCGATGCGGGGTATGCTGACAAATGCCAATCCGTACTGCATCATATGCGTAGGCTGTCCGCATCAGCCGTCACCGCCATGCGCCCCAACTTCCGCACCCTGAGCGCTCCGCTCCGCACCCGCACGCCTCCGCCCCTTCCGCTTAAGCGCAACTTTTCTTTATTGACAGTGCGCGGCGCAAAGATGTGTGACATGCGTGTAGGCTGTCCGCATCAGCCGTCACCGCCACGCGCCCCAACTGCCGCACCCTGAGCGCTCCGCTCCGCACCCGCACGCCTCCGCCCCTCGGCGCACGCTAACCCAATCAGCCGTCACCTCCACGCGCCCCAACTGCGCACTCTGAGCGCTCCGCCGGGCCCCCGCACATCACCGCCCCTCGGCGCATGATATCCCAATCATCCGTTACCGCTGCACGCTACCACTTCCGCGCGTGGAGCGCTCCGCTCCGCACACGCACCCCTTCGCCCCTCCCGCTTAAGCGCAACTTTTCTTTATTGACAGTGCGCGGCGCAAAGATGTGTGCCTTTTGATGAATAATTGCCCCTTGACCCGGCCCGGGCGCAGTAATACAATCATAATCGTAGATGATGATACATCAAAGCGGGGTGATGTCCGATTGACACATTCTCACTACGATGAAGTGAATACCATCATGGGCGCCGTGGCCAACGAGGTGGAGGGCGCGGGCGGGGGCAAGACCTATCCCGGGGCCGTCGCGCCCTTCGGCATGGTGCAGCTCAGCCCCGACACCGTTACCGGCGGCGACAACGGCGCGGGCTACAGCTACGGCCACAAGACGATAGAGGGCTTTTCGTTTCTGCACCTGAGCGGCATAGGCTGGTATGGCGAGTTCGGCAACCTGCAGACCATGCCCATCTCCGGCGCGCGCCGCTACTTCAGCGGCACCAACGAATACGCCCGCTGCCGCATAGGCGAGCGCGGCTGGGAGTCGCATTACAGCCACGAGAGCGAGATAACGCGCCCCGGCTACTACGCCGTGGAGCTCACCGACGACGGCATATTCGCCGAAGCCACGGCGGCCCGCCATACCGGCGCGCTGCGCTTCACGTTTTCACAGCCGGGCGCGGCGCACATAATGCTCGACCTGTACCGGCGCATAGGCGGCCATTCCGACTCTCAGAGCCTGACCGTGGTGGACGCGCGCACGCTTTCCGGGCGCATACTCTGCACGCCCGCCGGGGGCGGCTGGGGGCACGGAGCCGGGCATGTGCGCTACGAGCTGCACTTTGTATCCACCTTTTCCCGCCCGATGGACAGCTGGGCCTTCTGGGACGAGGGCCGGGTATATGAGGGCGGACAGGGCCGCGAGGGCCGCTCGCTGGGCTTTGCCGCCGACTTCAATGTGGCCGCGGGCGAGAGCATAGAGTTCCATACGGCCATATCGTTTGTCGACCTTGAGGGCGCGCGGCACAACATGTGCTGCGAGGACGCGCCCTTTGACGCGATACGCGCCCGCACCCGCGCCGAATGGGAGCAGGCGCTCAGACTGATATCGGCCGAGGGCGGCAGCGCGCGCGACCGCGAGGTGTTCTATTCCTCGCTGTATCACGTACTGCTGGACCCGCGCGACTTTTCCGACTGCGACGGGCGCTACCGCGCCGACATGGGCGCGCCGCACAGGGCCGACGGGTACGTGTTCCGCACCTCCTTCAGCGGCTGGGACGTATTCCGCAGCGCCTTCCCGCTGTTTTCGCTGATACGCCCCGACGTGGTGCGCGACGAGATAAACTCGCTCATGGAGGTCTCGCGCCTGAGCGACGGCGCGCCCTTTGCGCGCTGGGAGCTGGCCGGTATTGAGACGGGCTGCATGGTGGGCGACCCCGGCGCGAACATACTGGGCGACGCCATCGCAAAGGGGCTGGGCGGCTTTGACACCGAGGCGGCGTATGCCATATGCCGCCGCTGGTGGCTGGGCGACCGCGCGGGCGAGGGTGAGCTGAGCGACTTCAACCGCCTGGGCTACTTCCCGGGCGACGTCTCCCGCACGCTGGAATACTCCTTCACCGCCTGGTGTCTGGCGCGCGCCGCGCAGGCGCTGGGGCATGACGACGACGCGCGCGAGCTGGACCGCCGCGCGCAGAA
>JBJEUC010000380.1:0-10379 GCA_051883635.1 Candidatus Fimadaptatus sp. | reverse complement strand
TGCGTATCTCAACGCCCAGCTTTTCGCCCAGCCTGCTGAGCTTGGCGCTCATCTCCTCAAAGCTCGGCTCCATCCGGGAGTAATCCACCAGCATGGCCATGGTGAACATGTCCTGCAGAATAGTCTGGTTGATGTCCAGAATGTTGATGCGCCCCTGAGCCAGCTCGCCGCTCACCGCGGCGATTATGCCAATGCAGTCGCGGCCCAGAACCGTTATGATAGCCCGCTTTTCCATATGCAATACCCTTCCCCTTCAATGATTTTGCCTTATTCAGTCATGCCGCGCGTATATGTATGTACGTCCGCCCTGCCGCTCATATTCGTTCATGTACACCACGGTTATGAATGCGCACATGAGCGGTATCGCCGCACAAGCCAGCAACGCCAGCGTAACCAGCATTATAACAAGCGCCGTCTGCGCGCCTATTACCGAAAACAGTATCCCATAGAGCGCTCCGCCCAGGGCCAGCACCGCCGCGCACGCCGCCAGCAGCCACGCGAGCTTTGGCAGCACATCCCTGCGCCCGCCCCAGAGCACGCGCAGCGTGGCCATCATCAGCTGGCCGCGGCCGCCGTTTTCGCCCGTCATGGTGAGCATGGTGAACATCAGTATCGTGACGCTCAGCAGCGACAGCGCCAGCATTATCAGCATCGACGCCGCGTACACTATGCCGTACACAACGCTGCCCACTACCGGTATGAAGCCCAGCAGCCCCGCCACCATGCTCAGCAGCCCCATCAGCAGGCTGGAGAGCATCTCGGCCAGGTTCATGGCGAACATGACCGCTATTCCGGCCATGAATATGCGCCCCACCAGCGGCCGCACCCGCTCCCACACGTCCCTGACCGGCAGCGCCAGTCCCTGCCAGCGCATAGTGAATATGATAGCGAACGCCGCGCACGCGCAGGGCAGCAGGAACAGGTCGGTGGCGTACGATATCAGCGAGGAAAGCGAGGATATCGCCTGTATGCGGCCTATCATCATCGCCGCCCAGTCGGCCGCATAGCCCACGCCGGTCATCAGCTGCAGCCCCCGGCCCAGGTCGAAATCCACGGCCCGCATGGTCAAAAACACCAGCAGCGCATAGGGCGCCACCAGCAGTACGCCCGCAAAGACCGCCGTGCGCCCCGCCACGGCCCGGTACAGCGACCATGCGCTGCGCATTACGCCCATATTGTCGCCGAACCAGCGCTTGAGGCCGTTCAGCGCCGCGCCCGCGTTCAGATTAGTGCGCTTCATAATCTCACTCCCCATCAGCGCGCCATCGCTTCAGCATTGACTGTATTGTAACCCGCGCTGATGGTATATGCAAGCATATATCCGTTATCAAAGTGGCTTTTGTGGCATTTCGGCTTGTCAAAAATAAAGACCGGCGGGCGGGGGTGGGCTCCCCCGCGCCCTACGCTTTGGCCGGGACGCCGCGCGTTGCCGGGTGCGCACGCCGACGGGCGCAGCTAAAACGCGGGAGGGTGGCCCCAAGGCCCCTGCAACCCGCATTGCAGCGCTCCTGCGCGCGTTTCGGCCCGCGCGCACCGGCCCGCCAACGCGGCGCGGTCTCCCACGCCGCCTTATGTGCTTTGGCCGGGACGCCGCGCATTGCCGGGCGCGCACGCTGCCGGGCGCGGCTAAAGCGCGGGAGGGTGGCCCCGACGGGCTATCCGACACCCCTAAAAGCCCCTGCAACCCGCATCGCAGCGCTCCGACGCGCGTTTCAGCCCTCGCGCACCGGCCCGCCCGCGCAGCGCGGGCAGGCTTCCGCGCCACATTTTATCCGCTTTATTTTCCCGGTTAAGCTATCCACGGGCGCGCAAATCTGATATAATGCAGCTTAGCAAAGGAGTGTGTATCAGGTCAGATGGCCATGCTTGAATTTGACGATCAGTTTACCATGTTCGACATAACGCCGCTGGAAAATCTGTTCATAGACGAGTACATGCTGCGCGCGCCGGGCGACTATGTCAAGGTCTATATATACGCTCTGCGCCAGTGCTATCACCCCCCGCGGGAAAACGACTGCGAGCGCATGGCCCGCGCGCTGTGCATGGAGCCGGACGATGTGAGAAACGCCTTCACCTACTGGGAGCGGCAGGGGCTTTTGCGCCGGGTGAGCGACAATCCGCCCTCCTACCGCTTCTTCAACCTCAAGGCCTGCCTGATGAACGGTCAGACGCAGGACGACGGACTGTACCGCTACCGCGAATTCAACGACCGCGTGCAGAGCATGTTCCCCGCCGGGCGGCTGCTGCACGAGAGCGACACCAAGTACCTGTACGACTGGATAGAGGTCTACAAGCTGCCCCAGGAGGTAGTGCTTATACTGGTAGAGTATCTGCTCAAAAAGCGCGGCCCGCATGTGCGCTTTGCCTCCTGCGACAAGATAGCGCGCGAATGGGCCGACAAGGGCATAAACACCGTCGACGCCGCCCGCGAGCAGGTGCGCTATTCCACCGATTCCTTCATAATGACGCGCAAGGTGCTGCAGCGCCTGGGCATACGCTCCAATCCCACGCCCGACCAGGAGCGGCTCTACGCCTCCTGGCTGGACATGGGCTTTGACAACGCGGCCATACTCGAATGCTGCCGCCAGACCGCCGGCGCGCGCAGCCCCAACATGGGGTATCTGGACAGCGTGGTGCGCTCCATGCACGAGCGCGGGCTGCACACCGTGCGCGAGATATCCGAATACACCGAGAGCTACAAGGAGAGCATGGCCCGCCTGCGCGAGGTGTTCAAGGCGCTGGGCCAGCCGGTGCCGCTGGGCGTACAGAGCCTGATGGAGACCTACCGCGGCTGGCAGGACATGGGCTTTTCGGCCGAGGCGATACTCATGACCGCCGGCGCGCTCCGGCGCATGGATTCGGGCACGTTCGAGCTGCTGGACAAGGCGCTCAGGCGCATGAAGGACGAGGGCGTGACCGACGAGGACGCCGTAAGCCGCTACTACGACGAGATATTCACCTACTACGACATCTGCGACGCCCTGCTGGAGCGGCTGGCGCTCAAGCGCCGCGCCGCGCCCGCCGACCGCGAGGCCGTGAAGCGCTGGCTGAACGACTACTCGATGAGCTACGAGATGATAATGCTGGCCGCCGACCGCGCGCGCGACGCCTCCGGCCAGAAGCTGGCCTATATGGAGAGCATACTGCGCTCATGGTACGAGCACGACATACTCACGCCCGAGGCCGCAGCCCGCGAGGACGGCCAGCGGCGCGGCCGCACCGCGTCGGCCCCCGCCGCCCGCACCGGCGTGGACTACGCCCAGCGCACCTATGCGCCCGGCGAGCTGGAGCAGGCCTATACCGACATAATGCAGGGGGAGGATGACCAATGCCCGCCGACATAAGACAGACCGTGCGGCGCGAATTTGACCGGCTGCTCAGCCAGGAGGAGCGCGAGCGCGACGAGCGCATACGCGAGGCCGGCGAGCGCGACCCCGAGATAGCCGCGCTGATAAGGCGGCGCACGCAGGCGCTCACCCAGGCCTACGCCCAGGCGCTTGCGCTCCACAGCGCGCCCGACAAGGCCGCCCTGCGCGCCGGGCAGGACGCGATAAACGGCGAGATAGCGCGCCGCCTGCGCGCGCTGGGACTGGGCGAGGACTATCTGGAGGTGCGCTACCGCTGCCCCATATGCCGCGACAGGGGCTACGTGGGCGACGCCGACCGCCACGACTGCGAGTGCTTCCGCGCGCGGCTGGACGAGGAGCGCCGCAAGCGCGCGCGGCTGGACATGGCCGGGGACGACACCTTCGAGCGCTTCCGCGCCGACATCTTCCCCACCGAGCCGCTGCCGGGCGTGTCCTACTCGCAGCGCGACTACATGCTGCGCGCGCGCGACGTGTGCCTGCGCTATTGCGACGACTTCCCGGAAAACCGGCGCCGCAACCTGTTGCTCACCGGCAACACGGGGCTGGGCAAGACGTTCCTGCTCAACTGCATGGCCAACCGGCTCTACGCGCGCGGCGTGGGCGTGAGCTACCTGACCGCCTACCGCATGCTCAGCGCGATGCGCGAAAGCGTTATGGGCCAGGACAGCGAGCCGTTCGACATGATGCTAAGCAGCGATGTGCTTATAATAGACGATCTGGGGAGCGAGCCCATATACCGCAACGTGACGGTGGAGATGCTGTTCACGCTGCTCAACGAGCGCATACGCGCGCGCCGCCATACGCTCATCGCGACCAACCTGACCGCGCCGCAGCTGCTGGAGCGCTACGGCGAGCGCGTTTCGTCGCGACTGATGGACACGGAATGCACGCTGATAATGGCGTTTGCCGGCGCGGACGTGCGCGTGAAGGGCCGGCGCGGCTGACGCGTTAAGGGAGTGACCATATGGATATATCGCATGACCGGCTGCAATACCTGAAGCTCCTGAGGCAGCAGTACCCCACCGCGCGCGAGGCCTCGGCCGAGATAATTCGCCTGCGGGCCGTGCTGCAGCTGCCCAAGGGCACCGAGCACTTCCTGAGCGACATACACGGCGAGCACGCGGCCTTTTTGCACATGCTGCGCAACGCCAGCGGCGTAATAAAGCAGAAGATAGCCGACCTGTACCGCGACGTGCTGCCCTCGCACGAGCGCGACATGCTCTGCACGCTCATATACTACCCCGAGGAGAAGCTGGGCCTGCTCAAGCGGCAGGGCGTGGTAAACGGCGAGTGGTACCGCATAACGATACTCAGGCTCATGGAGATAGCGCGGCTTATGACGGTCAAGTACACCCGCGCGCACGTGCGCGCCGCGCTGCCCGCCGACCTGGGCGAGCTGCTGGAGGAGCTGCTGCTGCGCGAGCCGGTGCACGACAAGCAGCTCTACTACTCGGAGATGATAGACTCCATAACCGAATGCGGCCAGTCCGACGCGGTCATAATCGAGCTTTCGCGCATAATACAGTACCTGGCGATAGACCGGCTGCACATAATCGGCGACATATACGACCGCGGCCCGCGCGCCGACCTGATAATGGACGCGCTCATGGCGCATCACAGCGTGGACGTGCAGTGGGGCAACCACGACATAGTGTGGATGGGCGCGGCCGCAGGCTCCCGGGCCTGCATAGCCCAGGTGCTGGTGACGCAGGTAAAGTACGGCAATCTCGACGCGCTGGAGGTGGGCTACGGCATATCGCTGCGCGCCCTGGCGACCTTTGCCGACACGGTATATGCCGACGACCCCTGCGCGGAGTTCCTGCCCCGCACAGTGGAGGGCGAAGCCGCCGAGGACCGGATGGAGCTGGCGCGCATGCACAAGGCGGCGGCGGTGCTGCTGTTCAAGCTGGAGGGCCAGCTGCTCCTGCGCCACCCCGAGTACGGAATGCAGGAGCGCCTGCTGCTGGGCCGGATAGACTACTCCGCCGGCACGATAGCGCTGGGCGGCCGCACGCTGCCCCTGAGCTCCTGCCGCTTCCCCACGATAGACCCCGCCGACCCCTACGCGCTCAGCGAGGGCGAGCGGGAGGTCATGGAGCGCATGCAGGCGGCGTTTGAGCACTCCGACAAGCTGCAGGCGCATGTCCAGTTCCTCTTTGCGGCGGGCAGCATGTACCTGAGCGCAAACGGCAACCTGCTCTACCACGGCTGCATACCCATGGACGAGGACGGCGGCTTCATGGAGCTGCCGCTGGACGTGGGCGAAGGCCGCCGTCCCCGGGGGCGCGAGGCGCTGGACGCGGCCGAGCGCCTGGTGCGCCAGGGCTACTTTGCCCGGGCGGGCTCCCGCGCGCGGCGCGACGGGCAGGACTTCATGTACTACCTGTGGTGCGGGCCGGCCTCGCCGCTGTTCGGCAAGGCGCGCATGGCCACGTTTGAGCGCTACTTCGTGGACGATGCCGAGGCGCGCAGCGAGCGCAAGAATCCCTACTACGCGCTGGTCGATTCCGAGGACGCCGCCCGGCGCATACTCGCGGCCTTCGGGCTCGACCCCGACAAGGGCCACATAATAAACGGCCATGTGCCCGTGCAGGTGAAAAAGGGCGAGAGCCCCCTGCACGCGGGCGGGCGGCTGCTGGTGATAGACGGAGGGCTTTCGCGCGCCTATCAGAGCGTGACGGGCATAGCGGGCTATACGCTCATATTCACCTCGCACGCGCTGCAGATGGTCGCGCATCAGCCGTTTGAATCGACCACGCGCGCCATCACCGACGAGCAGGACATACACTCCGTTCAGACCGTCGTGGAGCAGATGCCCCGCCGCCTGCGCATAGCCGATACCGACCAGGGTGCGCGCCTGCGGGAGCGCATAGAGGACCTGACCGGCCTGACCGAGGCGTTCGCCTCGGGCGCAATCAAGGAGGGCGACCGCGAGGAGCGCAGCATGTGACCCCGGGCGGACGATACGGGCCCATCGCGGAAGCCCGGTGAGCGCGAAATCAGGGGCAAGCCGCGGCAGAATTGACGCCCAAATATGCAGGCCGGCCCTTCATTTTCGCGCCTTTCATGCGAAGCCCTGCCTTCGCGCGCCGCTCCCCCGGAAACCGTGAAGAGTCACACACCACCTGCACGAAAGGACGATGCTCATGGACAGGCAAGCAACCACCCGCACCGAACCCGCGCCCCGCGCGGACGCCTTCGCGCCCAGCCCGGGGCAGAGCGTGCGCATATGCGTGTGCGGCGCGGTCAATCCCGTCACGGCGCAGCTCTGCCTGAGCTGCGGCGAGGACATATCCGACGTGATGCCCGCCGTGTACGCGGGCGAGGCTCCGGCAGCGGCCGCTGCCGAGCATGTGCCCGAGCCCGGGGCGGCGTTCGGCGGCGCGCTGATACGCCTTGTAAGCGTGGACGGGCTCTGCACGCTGGACGTGAGCGCCAGCTGCACGCTGGGCCGCGCGGCCACACTGGCCGAGTACCTGGCCGACAAGCCCTACGTCTCGCGGCGGCAGGCCCACCTGACGGTGGAGAATGGCCGCGTGTACATAGTGCACGGCGGCGGGCCCAACCCCACCTGCCTGAACAACCGCCCCCTGCGCGAGGGCGCGCCCGAGGAGCTGCACGAGGGCGACGAGATAGCGCTGGGCGGCATGACGCTGGACGGCGAAAGGCAGGCGCTGGCGGCCTACTTCACGGTAAGCGCGGCCGACGGCGGCTGACGCCGGGCCGTTATTCAAGGGCGGTGACACTATGAGACTGGACAGATACATCGCCGCCGCTGCGGGCATGAGCCGCAGCGACGTTAAGGCGGCGCTGAGCCGGGGCCGGGTATGCGTAAACGGCGCGCCCGCGCGCGACCCGGCGATGAAGATAGACGAGCAGGCCGCGCGCATGACGCTGGACGGCCGCGAGCTGTGCTTCAGCCTGCACACCCACATAATGCTGAACAAGCCTGCGGGCGTGCTCACGGCCACCGAGGACCGCGCGCAGCCCACCGTGATGGACCTGCTGCCCGAGGAGCTGCGCCCGCGCGGGCTCACGCCCATCGGGCGGCTGGACAAGGACACGACCGGGCTGCTGCTGCTCTCCACCGACGGCCAGCTGGCGCACCGGCTGATATCGCCGCGCCATCACGTCGACAAGGAGTACCTGGCCCGCGTGGAGGGCGTGCTGGACGCGGACGACGTCGCGGCCTTCGCCGCGGGCATGGAGCTGAGTGACTTCACCGCGCTGCCCGCCGCGCTTGAGATAGTGCGGGACGATCTTGCGCGCGTGACGCTGCGCGAGGGCAAGTACCATCAGGTAAAGCGCATGCTGGCCGCGCGCGGCAAGCCCGTTTTGGAGCTCAGGCGCGTGCGCATGGGCGCGATAGTGCTGGACGAGGCGCTCGCGCCGGGCCAGGCGCGCCGGCTCACGGCCGGGGAAGTCGCGGAGCTGTACCGCTGCGCGGGCATGGAGGTAAGCAAATGACCGAGCATTATTACACCAGCGCGCCCACGTCGCGCCACGACGTAAAGCGCCTTGCGATAGAGGTGGAGGGGCTAAGGCTCCTGTTCGACACCGACGCGGGCGTGTTCTCGCGCGGCGAGCTGGACGCGGGCACCGAGCTGATGATACGCGCGCTGCCTCCGCTTGCGGGCAGCGTGCTGGACCTGGGCTGCGGCTGGGGGCCGCTGGGCCTGTTCGTCAAGGCGCGCAATCCGGGCATAGAGCTCACCTGCGCCGACATCAACGAGCGCGCGGCGGCGCTCACCTCCGCCAACGCGGCGCTCAACGGCCTTGCGTGCCGCGTGCTGCAGTCGGACGGCTTTGCCGCGATAGAGGGCCGCTTCGACGCCGTGCTCACCAATCCGCCCATCCGCGCGGGCAAGAAGGTGATATACTCGCTGTTTGAGCAGGCGCGCGCGCACCTCGCCTCCGGCGGAGCGCTGTACATAGTGATACAGACCAAGCAGGGCGCGGATTCGGCGCTGCGCTTTCTAGAATCCGCGTTCGGCAGCGCGCGCATAATCGCGCGCGGCGGCGGCTTCAAGGTCATCGAGGCGCGCGTGCAGGATGCCGGGCGCCCGGGAGAGGCCGAGGTCTGACGCGGGTCAGGAGAGCAAGGCGGCGTGAGAGACGGATGGGCCGTGGCTCAGGGTAGCGGCGATTCGATGACGTTGACGTGTCTGGGAGTGCGAAGTGTTTCAGCGGGAGCCTGCATGTCGGCGCGGGAGCCTGTCCCAGGCCGCAGGCATGTTGGAATACTCTGTGGCAAGTTGAGCGCGAGGACTGCCGCTTGCACGGGATGGCTTGCGCCGGGAAAGCCCTTGCTCCGGGCAACGTCGCTCCCCTACCGTTGCCGCGCATGGGAGTGCAAGCGTTTCAGCGGAAACCCGCATGAATGGCGCGGTGGCAGCCCCGGCTGACGGGCCATCGGAATAGTTCGTAGCAAGCTGTGCCCGTAATCGCGGCGGTAACGGACTGAGCGCGGAACCACAAAGGCGATTAGGAGTGCCCGCGCCTGAAGGCTTCATTGCACAGGCGGAACCGCTTCTGCGGGAACCCGCATGAGCGGCGCGGTGGCAGCCCCCAGCCGACAAGCCATCGGAATAGTTCGTAGCAAGCTGTGCCCGTAATCGCGGCGGCGCACTGAACGAGGAACCACAAAGGCGACCCGGAAAGCCCCGCCGGGAGGGCTCACTTCCAGTGCGAAACCGCTTCTGCGGGAACACGCATGAGCGGCACGATGGCGGCCCCGGCTGATGGGCTATCGGAATAGTTCGTAGCAAGCTGTGCCCGTAATCGCGGCGGCGCACTGAACGAGGAACCCCAAGGCGATTGTGAGTGCCCGCGCCGGAACGCCTCATTGCACAGGCGGAACCGCTTCTGCGGAAACCCGCATGAGCGGCGCGGTTGTGGCCCCCGGCTGACGAGCTATCGGAATAGTTCTTGGCCATCTCCACGCGCCTGAGCGCGCGGCGGCGGAGCCATGGTCATCGGGGCGCGCGGGAGGGGCGCGGCTCCGGCAAATTGATTTAGGAGAATGTGTGTTTTGATGGAACAGCCAATGCTTTCTGCGGTGAAGAAGAACACCGCGTTCGAGGGATTTCTGCGCGTAAAGGCGGCGCAGCAGCGCCAGGCCTCCAGCGGATCCAAGTATCTGGACATGACCCTGTCCGACATATCGTGCGAGGTAAACGCCAAGGTATGGGACGGCACCGCGCTGCCCCCCGAGCCCGGCACCGTGATAAAGGTGCGCGGGCTGATGCAGGAATACAACGGCCGCCCCCAGTTCCGCGTGGACAAGATGCGCCCGATGGCCGAGTCCGACGGCGTGGACATGTCCCGCCTGATAGCCTGTGCGCCCTATCCGCCGCAGGACATGCTGGACGAGATACTGGGCGTGGCGCTGGCGATAAAGGATGAGGCGCTCAAGAACATCGTGCTGGAGCGCCTGGACGAGGTCAACGACCGGCTGCTCTACTACCCCGCCGCCCAGCGCATACATCACGCCGAGCGCTCCGGGCTGCTGCACCATACGCTGACCATGCTGCGCTGCGCCGACGCGCTGCTGCCGATATACCCGTTCCTGGACGGCGATCTGCTGCGCGCGGGCGTGATACTGCACGACCTGTGCAAGACCGAGGAGCTCAAAAGCGACAACATGGGTCTGGTGAGCGAATACACCCGCGCGGGCCAGCTGGTGGGCCATCTGGTGCAGGGCGCGATAGCCATCGACCGCGCGGCGCGCAAGGTGGGCGCGCCCGACGAGCTGCGCGACATGCTGGAGCACATGCTGCTGAGCCATCACGAGATACCCGAATACGGCTCGCCCAAGCCCCCCATGTTCCCCGAGGCCGAGATGCTGGCCATGCTGGACCGGCTGGACGCGCGCATGTACGAGATGAGCCACACGATATCCTGCGTGGGGCCGGGCGAGTTCACCGACAAGGTATGGTCGCTGGACCGGCGGCTCTACCGCCGCGAGGAGCGCGCCCCCGAGGGCGGCGCGCAGGAATAGGCCGCACCCCG
>JBJEUC010000379.1:0-2514 GCA_051883635.1 Candidatus Fimadaptatus sp. | reverse complement strand
TCAGGACGCGCATGGAGCATGCGCGCGCCTTCAACGACTACCGCGTGGTGTACGTGGGCGGGGGCTGGCACGACTCAACCGGCGCGCTGGTGGACGGATGGCGCGCGGCGGCGCGCGTGGCGGGCATGATAGCCTGCGTGCCCGCCAGCAGGTCGATTACGCACCGCACGATAGACGGCGCGGTCCGATGCGCCGAGACGCTCACCAGCTCGCAGTACGTGGACTGCACGCAGGCCGGTATGCTCACGTTCTCGGCGTCGCCCACGGCGCAGGTATGGGTGGAAAACGCCATAACCGCGCTGAGCGCGCCCGGCGGCGAGGATGATCGCGGCTGGATGAAGATAAAGCGCGCCCGCATACGCTTTGAGCTGATGGACAGGGCCAATGCCACCGTGTCGCCCATGGTGGGCAACGTGGCAAACGACCCCGACGGTCGCGCCGCGGTCATACAGGCGCTGCAGGGGCTGCTGCGCGCGATGACGGCCGAGGGCAAGCTCATGGCCGGCGCGTCGGTATACGAGGATCCGGACATGCCGCCCGCGGGCGACAGCGCCGGTTTCGTGATAGAGGCCAACGATGTGGACGCGCTGGAAAAGGTGTACTTCACCTACCGGTTCAGCTTCGCGCAGGCGTAAGGAGGGCGGCATATGAGCAATCAGACTCTGGACGTGGGCAGCCTTATGACCGGCAAGGACGGTCAGCTGTTTGTGACAGGCGCGGATCGCAACCAGATATTCCTGGCGGAGGTGGATTCGTTCAAGGCGCAGGTGTCCTTTGCCAACGCAGATTTTCAGCCGGTGGGCTCCTATCTGGGCTATGCGGTGCCGGTGTCCTATACCGTGACGCTCACATTTTCCGAAGCGGTGATACGCGACGACGTGGTGCTCAAGCCCCTGTACGACGCGCTCGGCCAGGGCATTGCGCCCACCTTCGAGTTCTGCGGGCGCTTCAGGACGGCGGACGGGCGCTACAACCGGCAGGTGTTCCGCGAGTGCATACCGGACGGCAGCATCGACCTTATGAACCTGACGCCGGGCGAGATAGTCAAGCGCGAATGGTCGTTCCGGGTGAACTCCGCGCCGCAACTGCAGGAGTACCTGACCGGCAAGTGACGGGACGCGGGGGCGATGATATGAGCATGGACGGCACTGGCGAGGTGGATGAGCTGCTCACGGCGGCGCTCCGCGAACGCATACCGGGCGGAGCCGTCGGGAGCAACTGAGCGGCGAGTGACGGCGCGTGCGGAGCGGCGGGCCCGGCATGGGCGAGGCGAAGGTGCGGCTCACAGCGGCGCTCCGCGAGCGCATACCGGGCGTAGCCGTCGGGAGCACCTGAGCGGCGAACCCAGCCTTCACGCGGATGATGATATGAGCATTACCAGCATGGGTGAGGTGGAGGCGCTGCTCACAGCTGCGCTCCGCGAGCGCATACCGGGCGGAGCCGTCGGGAGCAACTGAGCGGCAAGCGACAGAGCGCGCGGGGCGGCAACCCGCCCCCCTGCGTGCGATAAAGGAGGCGCAATTCATGGACGATGATATGCAAATGACCGGCATGGGCGAGGTGGAGGCGCTGCTCACGGCGGCGGCGTTCCGCGACGATCCCGACTGCTGGGAGAGGATAACCATCACGCGCGGCGGCAGGGCGCTGATGAGCTTTGCGATAAGGCCGCTGGACGAGCAGGAGGTGGCCGAGCTCCGGCGCGAATGCACGCGCTTTGTGCCCAACCCGGCCGGCAGGCAGTATCCGCGCCTGGAGGGCGAGGTGAACCTGGTCAGGCTCAGGTCGCTAAAGATATACACAGCGACCGTGCCCGCCGACCGCCAGCGCCTGTGGGACAACGCGCAGGCGCAGCACAAGCTGGGCGTGATGCGCGGCGAGGACATGATAGACTGCGTGCTGATGGCCGGGGAAAAGGACGCGCTCATCGAGCGCATCGACGCGCTGTCGGGCTACGGCGCGCAGCTGAGCGAACGGATAAAAAACTGATACGGGCCGGCGGCGCGGCCTATATCATGCATCTAATGTTCCAGCGCTGCGGCATAACGCCCGCGCAGGTGCTGGGCATAGGGCCGGACAGGCTCAACGCGCGCGCCCACGCCGCATTCCTGCTGGCCAGCGAGCAGCTGGCCCGGGAGAGCGGGCGCGCAGAGGGAGGCGAGTGATTTGGAGAGCGTCGCGCTGGAGATAGCGGCGACATTCAGGGACGAGGCTTCACAGCCCATGAGCGCGCTGACGGAGCTGAGCGACCGGCTGTCGGATTCGCTGGAGCGCATGGCCAGGCGCATGAACATCGCGGGCGCGGAGGCGTCGGCGCTTATGGGTGGGCTCACCGGCGCGGGGGAGGCGGGAAGTGCGCCCCGCTCCGCGCCGCAGGCCCCGGGCGGGGACGCGGGCGCGCGCATCGCCGCGCCGGACATGAGCGGCGTGCAGGCGGCGCTGGGGCGCTTTGCCGAGACGCTTGCGGAGGGCGCGCGCGGCGTACAGGCGGCGGGCGCAGCGGCGGCGGATGCAGCC
>JBJEUC010000378.1:0-2515 GCA_051883635.1 Candidatus Fimadaptatus sp. | reverse complement strand
CTCCAAGATCATCGTCTACAAGTACAAGGCGAAGAAGAACGAGCGCAAGCGCCAGGGCCATCGTCAGCCCTACACGAAGGTGGAAATTACCGCCATCAATGCGTAATGACGCGCGTTAGCTTTGTCTTCAGGCGCGGCCTCATAGCGGGCTTCCGCGCCAAGGGACATTCGGGCTATGCCGAAAGCGGCCAGGACATCGTCTGCGCCGCGGTGTCGGCGCTCACGCAGACCTGTGAGCTGGGGCTTACGGAGGTGGCGGGCATCGACCCGGTGGTAAAGCGCGACGATGAGAGCGGCCTTTACGAAGTGCGGCTGCCCCGCAGGGTGGACCGCGCAAAGCTTCGCAAGGCCCAGGTCATATTCGCAACATTGCTCATGGGACTCAAGTCGATAGAATCTTCTTACCCGGAGTTTGTCCGGGTCAACGCGAATGAACGGAGGTGGAACTGATGTTTTCCATGAATCTTCAGCTGTTCGCCCATAAAAAGGGAATGGGCTCCACCCGCAACGGCCGCGACAGCCATGCGCAGCGTTTGGGCACCAAGCGTAGCGACGGCCAGTTCGTGCTCGCGGGCAATATACTGGTGCGCCAGAGGGGTACCAAGATACATCCCGGCAACAACGTAGGCATCGGTGACGATGACACGCTGTACGCCAAGGCGAACGGTATCGTCAAGTACGAGCGTCTGGGCAAGGACAAGAAGCAGGTCAGCGTTTATCCGCAGGCCGAGGCTGCCCAATAAGTTTCGTATAGAAAGCCTGCTCTCCTGATACGGGAGCAGGCTTAGCTTGTTGAAAAGCCCCCAAAGCAACTTTTGCGCCGCGCCGCTTTCGGCGGGCGCAGAGCCTCGCGGGGGTCAAAGGGGCGGGGAACTTGCGTCCCCGTCCGCCAACTTGTCAAAAGCTGTGGCAGACCGAGCCTGCTCTCTTGCATGGGAGCAGGCTCTATTTGGACTGTGCCGCGCGGCTGCCTGCGCGGCGGCCGCAGGGCCGGAGGAACAAAGGATGTTCATAAAGACGGATGTGGATCTTGACCTTACCCTTGTGCGTAGTGCGCAGGCGTTTCACTGGTACTTCGACGGGCGCGAGTACGTGGGCCACGCGGGCGGCAATCCCGCGCTGATAATCCCCGGCGAGGACGGCTTTGAGGTGATAAGCCCGCTTGAGGACGAGGCCTTCTGGCGCGACTACTTCGACCTGGGCCGCGACTATGCGGCGCTCAAGCCCATCTGCGACCGGGACGAGTATCTGAAAAAATCGTATGACGAGCTGCACGGACTGCATGTGCTCAACCAGCCCGTGTGGGATACGCTGGTCACGTTCATAATATCGGCAAACAACAACGTCGCCCGCATACGCGCGCTGGTAATGAAGCTGTGCGCGGCGCTGGGCGAAAAGCGCGTGCTGGAGGGCATCGAGATATCCCTGTTCCCCACGCCCGAGGCGCTGGCGGGCGCGTCGGTGGAGCTGCTGCGCGGCATGGGCATGGGCTACCGCGCACCCTACCTGATAGAGAGCGCCCGCTCCGTCGCCGATGGCTACGACCTGAACGAGCTGCGCGCGCTGCCCTACGAGCAGGCGCACAAGCGCCTCTTGCAGCTCAAGGGCGTGGGCCCCAAGGTGGCTGACTGCGTGCTGCTGTTCGGCTGCCGCCATTCGCTGGCCTTCCCGGTGGACGTATGGATGGAGCGCGCGATGCAGAACTACATGCCCGGCTGCACCAACCGCGCCGAGCTCAAGCGCTGCGCGCAGCGCCAGTGGGGCGAGGACGCGGGCATATTGCAGCAGTACCTGTTCCATGCCGCGCGCATGGGCATAATCACGACCGGCGAGGCGCAGGAGTGACGTCGCGGGAGCATGAACGAAGGAAGGTAATACTATGCCGGGAGTTTTGACGAATGTCGCCGCGATACTGGTGGGCGGCGGCGTGGGGCTGCTGCTGGGCCAGAAGGTGAACGTGCGCTTCCAAAAGACGATGACGCAGGGCCTGGCGCTATGCATACTGCTGATAGGCCTGAGCGGAGCGCTGGACGGGACCGACACCATAGGCGCGATAGTGTGCATGGTGCTGGGCGCGATAATCGGCGAGGCGCTGGACATAGAGCGCCGCCTGGACGGCCTGGGCGAGTGGGTCCAGCGCCGCATGAAGGGGCACGGATCCAACGTGTCGCAGGGCTTTGTCACGGCCAGCCTGCTGTTCTGCGTGGGCGCGATGGCCGTTGTGGGCTCGCTGGACGCCGGGCTGAGCGGAAAGTACGACACGCTCTTTGCCAAGTCGATACTGGACGGCGTGAGCGCGCTGCTGTTTGCGACCACGCTGGGCGTGGGCGTGCTGTTTTCGGCGGTGCCGATACTGATATATCAGGGCGCGATAGCGCTGCTGGCGGGGCTGATGCAGCCGCTGCTCAGCGACGCGGTGGTGGCGCTGATGTCGGGCACGGGCGGGCTGCTCATCGCCGGGCTGGGCCTCAACATGCTGGGAATAGAGAAGATAAAGGTAGGCAACCTCCTGCCG
>JBJEUC010000377.1:0-2520 GCA_051883635.1 Candidatus Fimadaptatus sp. | reverse complement strand
AGGATGAAATGCAGGTCCTCACTGGTGATTTCGCTTCCGGCATCGGCCAGCGCGGCAAAGGCGGGGGTCAGCAGGCATATGCATATGAGGGTACTTATCAGCTTCTTCATGTGTGTATCCTCCACTTCATTTAGTATCAGTAAGACGTGACCCGGCAGGCATAAGTTGCCGGCGCTGCCGTTATTTTTCGGGTCACATTGTGAACATATTGTGGCGGGGACAAATGCGGCGCGCGCTGAATCAAAGCGCGGGCATTTGGAATAATAGGGAGGAAGGGCGCGCACGGTGCGCCAGGAAGCGGGGAGGGAAGGCCATGCTGGTGGCGGTGATGGTGATACAGCTGGTAGTGACGATAATAGTAGGAACGTATTTTTACAGGCAGCTCAGGCTGCAGGGACGAGAGGGCGCCCAGCCGCGCGCGCGGGGCTCCTCGGCCCGAGAGCTGGAGCATCTGGCCCAGCTGCGCCGCACGCAGCTGACAAAGCCGCTGGGCGAGCAGGTGCGGCCGCAGCGCTTTGAGGACATAATCGGGCAGGAGGAGGGCATTCGTGCGCTCAAGGCCATACTCTGCTCGCCCAATCCCCAGCATGTTATAATCTACGGCCCGCCCGGCATAGGCAAGACCTGCGCCGCGCGGCTGGTGCTGGAGGCGGCCAAGCGCACGCCCGGCTCGCCCTTTGGGCCCGACGCGCCCTTCATTGAGGTGGACGCGACCTGCGTGCGCTTTGACGAGCGCGCGATAGCCGACAGCCTGATAGGCTCGGTGCACGACCCCATATACCAGGGCGCGGGCATGCTGGGAGTGAGCGGCATACCGCAGCCCAAGGAGGGTGCCGTCACGCGCGCGCACGGCGGGGTGCTGTTCCTGGACGAGATAGGCGAGCTGCACCCCACGCAGATGAACAAGCTCCTCAAGGTGCTGGAGGACCGCAAGGTGCGCTTTGAGAGCGCCTACTACGACCCGGACGACACCTCGGTGCCGCGCCACATACGCGATATATTCGAAAACGGGCTGCCGGCCGATTTCCGGCTGGTGGGGGCCACCACGCGCTCGCCTGAGGAGCTGCCGCCCGCGCTGCGCTCGCGGTGCATGGAGATATACTTCCGCGCGCTGGAGCCGGCCGAGCTGGCGCGCATAGCCGGGGGCGCGGCGCGCAGGGTGGGCTTTGCGCTGACCGGCGCGGACGCGGAGCTAGTGGGCGGCTATTCGGATTCGGGCCGCGACGCAGTGTGCATAGTGCAGATGGCGGCGGGGCTGGCGCAGATGGACGGGCGCAGGAGCATACGCCGCGAGGACATAGAGTGGGTGGTGGATTCCTGCCATTACAGCCCCCATGCCGGAGGCCGGCTGCCGGGCGAGGGCGGCCGCATAGGCATGGTGAATGGCCTGGCGGTGCAGGGCTTTCAGGGCGCGGTGCTGGACATAGAGGCCGTGGCGCTGCCGGGCAGCGGCCGCATACAGGTGACGGGCATAATAGAGGAAGAGGAGCTGGGCTCGGGCGCGCATCGCCTGCGCCGCCGCTCCACCGCGCGCGCCTCCGCGGACAACATAGGCACGCTGCTCAGGGGCATGGGCCTGGACCTGAGCGCGCGCGACGTGCATATCAACTTCCCGGGCGGCATGCCGGTGGACGGCCCCTCGGCGGGCGTGGCCATGGCGGCGGCGGCCTACTCGGCGCTCACGGGCTGCCCTCTGGACGCGCGCACGGCGGTGACGGGCGAGATAACGGTGCGCGGCGAGGTGCGCGCCGTGGGCGGCGTGCCCGACAAGATAAACGCGGCCATAAAGGCGGGCATGCGGCGCGTGATAGTGCCACGCGAGAACTACCTGGAGCGCTACCGGCAGCTGCCGGTGAGCGTGACGCCGGTGGATTCGTTCCGCGACGCGCTGAGCTTCCTGGCCGAGGACAGCGCCGGCTCCCGCCCCCGCCCGCAGCGCGCGGCGATGGACGAGGCCGGAAGCTAGGAGCGCTGCGAAACGGCGGCCAGTGCATCCGTGCGCAGGAGAAGCCCCGGGAGAGCCCGAGGGGTCAACGGCCCTTTCGGGCTTTGAGTGCGCCCGGCAGCACGTATGCCCGCAGCGCGCGGCGATGGACGAGGCCGGAAGCTAGGCCTCGTTTTAAAAAACGCGCAATTTACAAAGCCACCAATATGTGTTAAAATAGATGCATGGCAGGAAGATATGAAGTTACCAATGCCGAGTGGGAGCGCATTAAGGACCATCTGCCTCCGGAACGAAGCGGGATGAAAGGACGGCCGCGAATCGATAATCGCAAGATGCTCAATGGCATGCTGTGGATAATACGTACCGGATGTCAGTGGCGCGAAATGCCGGAGCGCTATGGAAAATGGCAGAGCGTATATTCGCGATTCCGCAAATGGCAAAAGGACGGTACCATCGAGCATCTATACCGCGAACTGTCGAAGGATGCCGACGATGAATACGTGTGCATCGATTCCACGATAGTAAAAGTGCATGAAAGCGCCCACGGGGGCGAAAAAGGGGGGCCGTAGGCCACT
>JBJEUC010000376.1:0-10434 GCA_051883635.1 Candidatus Fimadaptatus sp. | reverse complement strand
CAGCACCAGATTGAGCAGCGTGGTCTTGCCCGCGCCGGTGTTGCCTATAACCGCCAGCGTGCTGCCGCGGGGAATGGCAAAGCTCACGTCGCTGAGCGCGTCCACATTCGCGCCCGGGTATCGGAAGGTTACGTGGCGGAACTCCAGTATGGGCGCGCGGCCGCCGTCCTGCGCGG
This sequence comes from Candidatus Fimadaptatus sp., assembly GCA_051883635.1. GTDB lineage: Bacteria > Bacillota > Clostridia > Christensenellales > Aristaeellaceae > Fimadaptatus. The sequence goes on along the minus strand of JBJEUC010000376.1, from coordinate 10,258 downwards.
GCGCGGGCATGGTCATGGCGCCGTATTCGGTATGCGAGGTGTCCTCCAGCACGCGGTTGATGCGCTCGGCCGAGGTGTTGGCGCGCGAGAACATCATGAACATGCGCGGAATGGTGCGCATGGCGTTGAGTATCATGTTGATGTAGTTGAGCACGGTGACTATGCTGCCTATCTGCAGCGCGCCGCCGCCCACGCGGAAGCCGGACACGTACAGCACCACCGCCGTGGTTATCGACGATATCAGCGCGATGGCCGGGCCCATGAAGGCGTTGTAGGTACCGGCCTTGACCTCCTGAAGGCGCACCTCGCCCGACTGCGCGTCGAAGCGGCCCAGCTCGTAGGCCTGCTTGTTGAAGGCCTTGACCACGCGTATGCCGTCCAGGTTCTCGCGCAGCACGGCCGTCATCCGGTCTATGGACTTCTGAACGCGCGCGTAGATGGGGCGCGTGGCCTTGTACACCGCGACCGACACGGTGCCCAGCAGCACCATGCCCACAAGCAGCACCAGAGTCAGCCACGGGTCGATGAACAGCACCAGTATCGTGCCGCCGATGGCCGTTATCGGCGCGCGCATCATCATGCGCGACACCATCAGCAGCGTGCGGATGACGTGCTCAACGTCGTTGGTATTGCGCGTTATCAAAGAGGCCGTGGTTATCTCGTCCACCGACGATATCGTCATGCCCTGAATGTGCCGGTATATGGCGCGGCGCATGTTGTCGCCCATGGCCTGGGTCGAGTGCGCGGACAGATAGTGGCCGCTCAGGTTCATCGTGAGCGAAGCGACGGCCACCGCCAGCATCAGCAGGCACAGCCGGACTATCATGTCGGTATTGCCGGTGGCGATGCCCTGGTCTATCACCACGCCCATAATGAGCGGTATGAGCAGATCGGTAAATGTGCCGCCGGCCTTGAGCAGCATCGACAACACGTAGGGCTTCAGCTGGGGCCTTATGTACGGAAACAGCTTTCTCATGTTGCGGATCCTTCCTGCCGTAATATGCTTTACATGGTGGACATGCCCGGCTTCAGGCAGCACTTGGGCATCTCCGGGAGCGCGTCCGCCTCCTGCCGCGCGGCTCCGGCGGGCGCTATCATATTGAGCATATGCTGCGCCGCCACGTCGCCCAGCTGGGTGAGCGGTATGTCTATCATGGTTATGGAGGGGTACACCAGCGAAAACGGATGCGCGGTGGACAGGCACAGGTGCTTAACGTCCTGCGGTATGGCAAGGCGCTTGCGCAGTATGGCATTCTGCACCATCCAGCCCAGCCGAGCGTGCGGCGTGACTGCCATGTCGAACCCGCCCGCGCAGATGTTTTCGTACAGCGCGTCCAGCAGCTGCTCATCGCTCATGCGGTCGGTGCGCAGCACCACGCGCTCCAGCTGCGCCCCGGGGCACTCCTTCATAAGCGCCTCGCGGAACATGTTGAACTTGCGCGAGTGGAGCGTCTCGCCGTGCTGGAACGAATAGTAGTGTACCCGCGTGAGACCGCGCTCGCGCATTCTGCGCGCGCAGTCGTCCAGCGCGTCGGTGTAGCCGCTGGAAAGGCTGAGCGACTCGCCGGTTATGCCCTGCTCGCTCAGCGCCAGATACGGCACGTTCTGCGCGCGCAGCTCGCTTACCAGCTCGTCGGGCATCTCGTGGAACAAAAACAGCAGCGCATCTATGCGTCCGGCGCGGTATTGCGAGAGGTAATCGACTCCCGGCAGCACGTCGTCCTCGTCGCTGAGTAGCACCTGCGCGTAGCCCGCGGCGTCCATGCGCCGCTTTATGCCGCGCAACGCGTGCGACACGCCCAGCGACAGGCTGTTGCCGCCCAGCACGACGCCCACGGCCATCGCGCGGCTCATGCGCATTGAGCGGGCGCTCTGCGAGGGACAGTAGCCCATCTGGCGCGACACCTCCAGCACGCGCAGACGCGTGGCCTCGCTTATGCGGCCCCCGGCGGAGTTGTTTATCACATACGACACGGTGGCCTGGGAAACTCCGCAGGCTTCCGCCACGTCCTTGGCCGTGACGGCCTTGCGGGTAACGCCTTTTTGCATTGTTTCGCCTCCTCGATACGCGCAGCGGATGAAACCTGCTTATACGTATCAGTTATACGTATAACCAGTATATACCCAAACGCCCGATTTGTAAAGGACAATTTTCCGATTTGCCATGCGCAGGCCGCAATTATGAGAACGCGGGGCAGGTGAAGAGACTGCCGATGCGCGGAGGGGCGGGCAACGCGCGGACAGCAGGCGCTGCGGACGGATGCTGGCTGCGAGAGGTGTTTGATGAGCGGACGGGGCGCATCGCTGCGAACGGATGGGAGGCATGCTCCGTGCGACGGTCTGAGCCGCAAGGGGCGCGTGCACTGCCGGAATGCTCAGGCTGAGGCGCATTCGATTGCTGAGTGGACTGGCTTGCGCATTGTCGAGTTCCGAAATGCGATTAGCGCATAGTATTTTGCAAATGGGTGCTGAATGCGTGATATGGGATGGCCGGACATGCGGTCTTTGGCAAAGCGGATGCGGCGCAGTATGCGCGTGCGATCGACAGGAATGTCCAAACCGGGATGAATCAACTTGCGGGGCAGCCGGCGCTTTGCATCCCCCTCGCCTATCCCGATGTTTGCCATGCTCATACACTGCTCCGAACTGCAGGCGGGTGCGGCTCGGTGCGGATATGCCTTCACTGAGCTGTATGTGCTTGCTGCGAAAACCGCTCCACCTCATCCCCAGCATCCTACAGCTCACCGCGCGCGCAGACAAAGGCTCCGGCGCCGCGCTGACAGCGCAGAGCCGGAGCCCTGGTTATGATACGCGCGGGCGCGTCAGTCCTTGCGCTCGTCGCCGAAGAAGAACAGCGCGACCGTGCCCGGGCCGGTGTGCGAGCCTATCACGGTGCCTATCGAGTTTATCATCACCTTGCCGTTGAGGTGCGGGAAGCGCTCCTCCACCAGCGCGGCGACCGCCTGCGCGTCCTCCAGGCAGGCCGAATAGGATATGAAGCATTTGCCGCTGTAATCGAGCCCGCCCTGCGCGTGCTCCTCCATGCGCTTGACTATGCGGTTTATTACGCCCTTCTTGGTGCGCACCTTTTCGCGCGGTATGAGCTTGCCCTCAAAGCTCATGTTGAGCAGCGGGCAGATGTTGAACATGGTGCCCAGCACAGCGGAGGTCGCCGATATGCGGCCGCCGCGCTTGTAGTGCGTAAGGTCGGTGGAGAAAAACCAGTGATGCACCCTCAGGCGATTGGCCTGCGCCCAGGCGTACACCTCGTCTATCGACGCGCCCGAGTCGCGCATATCGGCCAGCGCGTCCATGAGCAGGCCGTAGCCGGACGAGGCGGCCAGCGAGTCCAGCGCCAGTATGCGGCGCTCCGGATAGCGCGTACGCAGCTCGCCCACCGCTATCTGCGCCGCATTGGATTCGCCCGAAAGGCCCGATGAGAACGAGATGTGCAGCACGTCCTTGCCCGATTTCAGTATCGGCTCGAAGAAGCTGATGAACTCCTCCACGTTCACCTGGCTGGTGGTGGGCATGGCGCCGGCGGCTATGCGCGCATAGAACTTGTCAAACTCCATGGAATGGCCCAGATCGTCGTCGTACTGCACGCCGTCCATGGTAAAGTGGAAGCACACATACTTTATATCGCGCTTTGCAAAAAACTCCTCGGGCATATCCGCTGTCGAACAGCAGGTAAGCTGATAATTGGCCATAGTCCCACTCCTCTGCATGAAAATATTGAACCGCGCTGCGGCGTTTCATCAATATGGTCATATGATACCACAAAACCGCGCGCATGTCACTACCCTTTATGCGAAAACATGGTTTTATTTCTCATGGAATGTAATATTGAAAACCACATTGTGACATGAGTGTGAATTGTGATTGACGTACCGCGCGGCGAGCGGTATAATCAGGCTGCAAATCTACTGGCTGGGGGCGATAGTATGATATTCGGCAAGGGCGAAAAGATACTCGTGATAGGCGATTCCATCTCCGATTTCGACCGGGCGCGGCCCGTGGGCGAGGGGCTTTTCAATGCGTGGGGCACGTCCTATGTGGCGGACTTCGGCGCGCTGCTGAGCAGCGTTTACCCGGAGCTGGGGCTGAGGATAGTCAACATGGGCATATCGGGCAACAATGTGCGCGACCTGAAGGCCCGCTGGGAGACCGACGTGACGGCGCAAAAGCCCGACTGGGTCTGCGTGCTGATAGGCATAAACGACGTGTGGCGGCAGTTCGACTCCCCCTTCATGACCGAGCAGCACGTGCCCATAGAGGAATACGAGCGCACCTACGAGGAGCTTATCGAGCGCACGCTCCAGTACGCGCGCGGCATGGTGCTGATGACCCCCTACCACATCGAACCCAACCGCTCGGACGCCATGCGCGCGCAGATGGACCGCTACGGCGAGGTGGTAAAGAAGCTGGCCGCGCGCCACGGGCTGATATGCGTGGACCTGCAGGCGGCCTGGGACGAGCTGATGCGCTACATGCACTCGTGCAACATCGCCTGGGACCGCATCCATCCCAACCAGACGGGGCACATGTACATCGCGCACCGGCTGCTCGACGCGGTGGGCTTCGACTGGAACCACCGTCCCCAGTGAGGAGACCGCATGAATACGATGATAACGGCTCACAGCGGCGCGCAGGGCACGCCCGCCAACAGCCCTGAATACCTGCGCCTGGCGCTGGGCATGGACTGCGAGGCGCTGGAGGTGGACATACGCCCGGTGGACGGCGTGCTGCGCCTGACCCACGATATGCCCAGGGGCTGCGAGGCGCCGCCGCTCGAGCTCTGCCTGGACATGCTGGCGCGCGACGGACGCCGGCTGCTCAACTGCGACATGAAGACCGTGGGCAGCGTTGAGGAAGTGCTGGCGATGGCCGGTGCGCGGGGACTGTGCCGCCGGTTGATATTCACGGGCGACGAGATAACGGCCCGCGAGCAGCGCGCGATAAGCGACGCGGGCGCGCAGTGGTGGATGAACGTGCAGCCCGACGTGCTGACTCAGCCCGGCAGGGCCGTATCGCTGCTGCGTGAGCGCGGCGCGGAATGGATAAACTTCAACTACCGCTACGCCTCGCCCGGGCTTATGGCCGAGCTGCGCGCGGCGGGCATACGCATATCGGTATGGACGGTCGACGACGAGGAGGCGCAGCGCAGGCTGCTCGAGCTGGGCGTGGACAACATGACCACGCGCCATGTCGCGCGGGCGCTGGAGCTGCGCGCGCAGATGCGGCGGTAGGCAATGGCGTAAGGCTGCGCGCATGGGGCGCGGGAGCGTTTTCTGATATGAGCGGCCGCAGGGACAGGCGGTCGCCGTGAGAACGGATCGGCAGGTGGTGCGCGCAACACGGACGATGTGCGCGGAACGGATTCAGATCTGGCATGTGAAAAGCTGCGCAGGAATGTGTACATGATGGCAGAGCGCGATTACGACGCAGCCTCTCTACCCTTGCAAAGGCCGAACGAACGGAGCGCGCGGAACGGATTCAGACCGGGCATATGGCAAACGGCGCAGGGATGCGTATATGCGGCAGTGCGCGATTGCTGCGCGGCCCCTCTACCCTTTCACATGCCGAACGAACGGTGTGAGCGGCACGGGTGCAGACCGGGCATATGGCAAGCGGCGTAGGAATGTGTCCATGCGGCAGAGTGCGGTTACGACGCGGCCCCTCTACCCTTTCACATGCCGAACGAACGGAGCGCGCGGCGCGGGTTCAGAACTGGCATGTAGCAAGAGGCGCATGAGCTTGTCCATGATGGCAACGCGCGGCCATTGCGCGGCACCCCTGGCGCACCGCGCTGGCGGCCTGCGCGGCACAGGCGCGTGACGTGCGGGCGCGCTGCGCATGAAGCGGCACTCGACGGCCTGCCGGTACTACAACAAAGCCCCATGCGCCGTCCCCCTCCCACCGCAGACAAACGCGCCCCCGCCGGGCTGACCGGCAGGGGCGCGTTCCATATCGGGCGGGCTTATCAGACAACGCCCTTCTTCAGTATGATGTTGGCGTAGAGGGCGCGCTCGCTGGTCATGATGACCACGGTGCTCTTCTCCTGCACGCGCTTGTAGAACTCCCACTTGTCCATCTCCTCGAAGCACTCGGCTCCGCGGGGGTCATACTTGGACACGATCTGCTTGTACTCGTCCCAGATGGGGGTCTTGACCGGGTCGCCCTTGACGACGCTCATCAGCGTGCAGGGATGATCCACGTAGGTATCCAGCGGGAAGAGCTTGAGTATGGCGTCCAGTATCTCCGGCACGCCGTGGCCATCCATGCGGATAACGCGCTTGCCGTAGGTGTGGCCCGGGAAGTTGCCGTCGCCTATGGTCAGCTCGTCGGTATGGCCCATCTCGGCCAGCACGTGCAGAAGTTCGGGGGTGATTATCTCCGGTATTCCCTTAAGCATGTTCATTCTCCTTTTTGAGCGGCCGTTTGCCGGCCGCACTGGCTTCATTATATGCGTATCGTTTCATCTTGTCAATAGTCAGGCGCGCGGCGCGGCCAGCGAATGGCCGGGCACTATGTCAGCCGGCAGTATCACGCTGCGCGGCGGGCGGGTCCGGTCCTCCATGCGCTCCAGCAGCAGCTGCGCGCACTGCTCGCCTATCTCGTCCAGCGGCTGCGCCACTATGGCCAGGCGCGGGCGGTAGACCTCGGAGAGCTGCATGTTGTCAAAGCCTATGAACGAGATGTCGTCCGGGATGGCTACGCCCATCTCGTTTATGGCGATGAGCGCGCCCAGCGTCATTTCGTAATTGGTGGTAAACAGCGCCGTCGCGCCGCGCCGAATCAGCTCGAATGCGGCGTCGCGGCCACCGCGAATCTGGTAGTCGCCGTAGACTATCATGTCGGGGTCCGGCATGAGGCCCGCCTGCAAAAACGCCTGATTGTAGCCCAACAGGCGCTGCTGCGAGGTGAACACGCTTTCGGGGCCCACCGCTATGCCTATGCGCGTATGGCCCAGCTCCAGCAGCTGCCCCACGGCGCGCGCGGAGATGGACACGTTGTCCACCAGCACGCTGCTTACCCTGCTGCGCACGTCGCCCAGCGTGCGGTCGATGAGCACCACAGGGATGTCGCGCTCCAACAGCGGGCGCAGGTATTCGCCGCTGTGCGATACGGGCATGTTGATTATTCCGTCCACGCGCTTTTCCATCAGGAAGCGTATCGCCTCGCGCTCGCGCCCCTCGTCCGAGCGGCAGCCCTGGATGATGAGCGCATAGCCATGGCTGCGCAGCGCATCCGAGGCGCGGTTCATTATGGTGGTTATGAAGGTGTTGTTCAGCTCGGGTATGACCGCGCCTATGGTCATGGAGCGATTGGTCTTGAGCCCGCGCGCGTGCTGGTTGACAGTATAGTCCAGCGCCTCTATGGCCTCCTCTATGGCCGCCTTGTTCTGGGGCCGCACAGTGCCGCCGTTCAGGTATTTCGATATGGTAGCCAGCCCCAGGCCCGTGCGCCGGGCTATATCCTTGATAGTCGCCATGCCCTTCCTCCCAGCCGCACGCGCATGTGCGCGCTTGTGCAATTCCTGCCGATATTATACACCGTATGCGGCCCATGCGTCAACACGGGCCTTAACGACACGCACGCCTGATACGCGACCGCTGAGCCGCGCGGGTCAGGCCTCGTTGCTATGTGGCGCGTCGCAATGCCTCGGTCGCGTCAGAGCTAAGCGCGATATGCGCATTGTCACGCCGGGCCGCGCGCGCATATACTGACCATGGAACGCCCTCCATGCGTTCCGGAAAGAGGTAAAGCCATGATAAGAGACAACTGTAACGGGCAGAGCGACTGGCTCTCGCAATGCCCCAATGCAAACTGCTGCTGCCGGCGATGCGAGCAGGCCGACACAGGCCTGATCGAGGAAGCCGCGTTCGCTCCCTGCTGCTGCATATGCTGCCCGCGCGGGCATACCGGCGCGACCGGGGCTACCGGCGCGACTGGCGCGACCGGCCCTGCGGGTGCAGCGGGTGCGACGGGTGCGACCGGCCCTGCGGGTGTAACGGGTGCGACCGGCGCGACCGGCCCTGCGGGTGCTGCGGGCGTGACGGGTGCAACTGGCACTGCTGGCGCTGCGGGCGCGACCGGCGCAACGGGCCCTGCTGGCGCTGCGGGTGCGACTGGCGCAACGGGCCCTGCTGGCGCTGCGGGTGCAACTGGCGCAACTGGTGCGACCGGCGCAACTGGCGCGACGGGCCCTGCGGGTGCAGCGGGTGCAACTGGCGCAACTGGCGCAACTGGAGCAACTGGCCCTGCGGGTGCAGCGGGTGCGACTGGCGCAACTGGAGCGACTGGCGCAACCGGCCCTGCGGGTGCTACCGGCGCGACGGGTGCCACCGGCGCTACCGGCGCCACTGGCCCCAACAGCCTGCTGCGCGGACTGCATGCCCAGCTCACGACCGACACCGCCGTATCGCAGAACGAGCCTATCGCCTTCAACACGGTGATAGTGAACGACAGCAACGGCATAGTCTACACCACCGGCTCGGGCGTGTTCACATTCAACCGAACCGGCAACTACCTCATCACCTGGCAGATAAACATCGACCAGAACGGCGGCAGCGAGGTCTCGTTCGGGCTGAACGTGGGCGGCACGCTGATATCGTCCATGCCCGCCTTCCTCAACCGCGGGCAGATGAGCGGCTCGGCGCTGATAACCGTGACCACGGCCGGCACGACGATGTCGCTGGTAAACAACGGCTCCGCGGCCGTGCCGTACGACACGGCTCTCGATGTGCGCGCCAACATCGTGATAACCCAGGTGGCCTGACGCCGCCGGCCCGGCTCCCCTTCGGGGCCGGGTTACATAAGGAGCTGATGGGATGGCCAGTATCAGTCTGTGCATGATAGTGCGCAACGAACACGAAGTGCTGGGGCGCTGCCTGGACAGCGTCGGCGGCGCGGTGGATGAGATCGTGATAGTCGACACCGGCTCGACCGACGACACGCGCGCCATAGCCGCGCGATATACCGACAGGTTATTTGACCTGCCCTGGCAGGATGACTTTTCCGCCGCCCGCAATTTTGCCTTTGACCAGGCCACATGCGACTACATGATGTGGCTGGACGCGGACGACGTAATGCCCCCGGCCGAGCGCGACCGGCTGAGCGCATTTCGCAGCGAGCTGGACGCGCGCAGGCCCGACATGGTGATGATGAAATACTGCCTGGCGCATGACGGGGCGGGCAGATGCACCCTGTGGAACTGGCGGGAGCGGCTCATCCGGCGCGGGAGCGGGCTGCGCTGGCAGGGCGCGGTCCACGAGGCGATAACGCCTGCGGGCACGGTGGAGCGCGCGCCGATAGAGATATGCCATATGCCGGGCGAAAAGCCGCTTTCCTGGCGCAACCTGCGCATATACGAGGGCATGCGCGCCGCCGGGAAGCCGTTTGGCGCGCGCGCCACCTACTATTACGCCCGCGAGCTGCACACGCACGGCCTGCACGCTGAGGCGGCCCGGCGGTTTGAGGAGTTCCTGGCGCGCGACGATGGATGGGTCGAGGACAGGCGAGCGGCCTGCCTGCTGCTGGGCGAATGCCGCGCCGCGCTGGGCGACGCGGAGGGCGAGCTGAGCGCCTGCTATCGCGCTCTGGAGCTGGGCGCGCCGCGCTCCGGGCTGTGCTGCGCGCTGGGGCGCTGCTACGCTGCCAGGGAGCTCTGGCCCGCCGCCGAGTTCTGGTTCCACGCGGCGCTTGACTGCCGGGACGAGGAGCAGGGCTTCATAAACGAGGACGAACAGGGCTTTCTTCCTTATATATGGCTGTGCGTATGCCGCGACCGGCAGGGCGACATCGAGGGCGCGCGCCGCTACAACGAGCTGGCCGCCCGCCTGCATCCGGAGGACCCGGCAGTGCGGCACAACCGCGAGTACTTCTTGCGCATGGATAAGGCAGCGGGCGAAGCGCTCTGATGCGCTCCGCCCGCCAATGCATTGTCAAATTTGACTTTCGGTCAATATTGCCTATATGGCCGCATTCTGCACTCCGCGCGTGCTTTCTACCTGCAAATGCTCGCGCGACATCATTTTTGACCGATGGTCAATTTCCGATCTGCACCTGTCAGTCCTTCAGCGTTATCTCGATGACCGTATCGCAGGGGTCCGGGAGCGGCTCGCTGCGCCCGCCGAAGAAGAAGAACGCGTCGCCCGGGTATTCGCGGTAGATCGGGCCGTGGAACGAGTTGGGGTCCAGCAGCGGTATCTCCGAGCCGTCGCGGAGCAGGCGGATGCGCTCTATGCGGTCCAGC
>JBJEUC010000375.1:0-2534 GCA_051883635.1 Candidatus Fimadaptatus sp. | reverse complement strand
CGTCGATCTTGCGAACGGTCTTCTGCAGGTCGATGATGTAGATGCCGTTGCGCTCGGTGAAGATGTACTGAGCCATCTTGGGGTTCCAGCGGCGGGTCTGATGACCAAAGTGTACGCCGGCTTCCAGCAGTTGCTTCATGGAAATAACAGCCATTGGGATATCCTCCTTTTGTTTTGCCACCCTGACGGCCCCTGGCCGGGAACACCGCGTATGCGGCACATGCTCCCCGCGCGCCGGCAGGTGTGTATTGGCGCCCAAAAGCGCACCTTTTAGATTATAACACAGCGCACCCTTCATAGCAAGGATGCGCAAGGTTAAATCTGGCCATGTCTACCTGAGGCGCGCCTTTTCCGCGCGCGGGGCGAACATGTACTTTTTGAAATAGCATATCACCGCCACGCCGCTCAGCGCCGCCGACACGAAGAACGTATGCTGGCGGCCCAGCGCGCCTATGCACAGCGCGCCGCCCAGGTTGCCTATCACGCGCGCTATGCCAAAGCCCACCACGCCCAGCAGCATCTGGCCCGAGGCCTTCAGCTCCGGCGGCACGTGGTCGTTCACGTAGTAGGCCATCGTGACCGTCATCACGATGAAGCCCCAGCCGTGGAACAGCTGCGTGGCCATTACCGCGTACACGTTGGTCAGGCACCCCAGCAGCAGCCAGCGCACCGTGACCGATATGCCCGCCGTTATCAGCAGCTTGCCCGCGCCGAAGCGCTCGTACAGCTTGTTGGACATCAGCAGGAACGGCACCTCCGCCAGCGAGGAGATGGTGTAGCACAGCCCCAGCAGCGTGGAGTTGGCCCCCTCTAGCGTGGTAAAGTGGAGCGAGAAGTAGGTGTAGAAGTAGCCCATCGATATCTGCAAGGGCGTGACAAACCCCAGCAGCAGCAGCAGCTCCTTTTGCTTTAGCAGCTCGGAGAACTTCATTTTGCTGCGGCCCTGCTCGCTCTGATGCCCGGGTATGTTGGGCAAAAGGAATGTGACCAGCGCCGCCATTATCAAAAGCGCCGCCGTCATCCATATCGACAGCTGCCAGTTGTTGCCGATTATCGTGCCGGCCAGCGGCGACACCACCGCGAAGGTGAGCGTGCCCGCCATGCGCACCGGCCCGAACGGCCGGCCGTCCAGCGCCTCCAGCACTATGGCATCGTTCATGGGCTGCAGGGCAGTGAAGAAGAACGAATACCCCAGCACCATTATCAGCAGGAACCAAAAGGACGAGCTGAGCAGGTAGCTCAGTATCAGCGCCGCCGAGCACAGGTACATTAGCCTGAACACCGCGTTCTTGCTCCTCGCCCGGTCGCCGCGCGTGCCCCATATGGGCTGGGCGATAAGCGATATGAGCGGCGGCGCCGCCATCAGCACGCCTATCTCGCCGTCGGTAAGCCCCTGCGCGCCGAAGTACTTGGAGATGTAGTTCTGATATACGGCCGTGACCGAATAATATGCGCCCATCGCCGCCGCGATCTTTGCCGGGTATTTCATCGTACAAGCCTCCGAAAGCATGATATGCACGTGTTCCGGCCCGCCGGACATCCCTGCGGGCCCGCGTGCGGGAAAGCGGGCTCCCCCGCCCCGCCCGGGTCTTTGACATTCAGTAGACAACATTTTACCATATCGCCGCGCCCCGCAAAAGCGCGTTAAGGTTATCATACCATGCCGGAGCAAAAATTATGCCATGCGTTCCAATGTGCCCGGCAAAGCGCTTGCGTTCCCGCAAAAACGCATGTATAATACGTATGTCTGTGACGCCGAGCGCGTGCGGAACACATACAGTGCCTTGCACTTAAAACAGACGCCCCGCTTTACGTGCGGGACGCGGAGACTGGCATGAAAGAGATAAAGCCCATACGCAAGCCCTGGGCCGGCACCATGACCGGCCGCGAGCGCTTCAACCGCCAGATGCACTGGCAGAGCGTGGATCGCTGCTTCAACATGGAATTCGGCTATTGGGACGAAAACTTCACCCAGTGGCCGCTGTTCTACGAGAACGGCATCACCTGCAACTCCGAGGCGGACGTGTTCTTTGCCTTTGACAAGATATGCGGCATCGGCGGCAGGGTGTGGATATACCCGCCCTTTGAGAGCAAGATAATCGAGCGCCGCGGCGACAAGAACATCATCCAGAACAGCGACGGCCTCATCGCCGAGGTGCCCGCCGACGGCCACGACACCATAGCGCACTACATGGCCTCCTCCGTGACCACGCCCGACGACTGGAAGCGCGTGAAGGAGGAGCACTTCGACATAAACCACCCCAGCCGCATAATAGACGTTGAGGCGCTCAAGAAGCAGCATCCCGACGACCGCGACTACCCGCTGGGCGTGGACTGCGGCTCCATGATAGGCCGCGTGCGCGACCTGCTCACGTTCGAGGGCCTGTGCTACGCCTGCTACGACTACCCCGAGATGGTCGAGGACATGGTCGAGACCAGCTGTCAGCTGGTGGAGCACGCGCTGGACCAGCTGCTGCCCCACTTCAAGTTCGATTACGCCTCGGGCTGGGAGGACATCTGCTTCAAGAACGGCC
>JBJEUC010000374.1:0-10466 GCA_051883635.1 Candidatus Fimadaptatus sp. | reverse complement strand
GTCAAGAGCAGTGGCGCGCTTGCCTGGCTGGGCGCGGGCGCGGAGCTCACGCGCGAGCCTGAGCAGGGTGGTCGCACTCTGCGCGAGATAGACATAATCCGCAACCGCTTCGACCCCGATGCGCCCATGACCGAGTATCAGAGCGTGGACGGCATGCGCGCGCGCGCGACCGGCGTGCCCTATGCCGACCGGCGCGGCTATCAGACCCGGCTGAGCTTCGTGTTCGACGACGACGAGGACATATTCGGCCTGGGTCAGCACGAGCAGGGCGTGCTCAACTACCGGGGCAGCCATCAGTTCCTGTACCAGCACAACCTCAAGATATCCAGCCCGGTGCTGATGTCCTCGCGCGGCTGGGCGCTGCTCAACAACTGCTGCGGCGCGCAGGTGTTCCACGACGACGCGTTCGGCAGCTACCTTTCGGCCGACGCGGCGGACGAGATGGATTACTTCATGATATACGGCCCGGAGTTTGACCGCATGGTGGGCGCGCTGCGCCTGCTCACGGGCGACGCGCCGATGCTGCCGCGCTGGGCCATGGGCTATGTGCAGTCCAAGGAGCACTACGCAAGCGGCGAGGAGCTGGTGGGCATCGCCCGCGAATACCGCCGCCGCGGCATACCGATGGACTGCGTGGTGCAGGACTGGCAGTCCTGGCCCGAGGGCGAGTGGGGCCAGAAAACGCCCGACCCCGCGCGCTATCCCGACCTTAAGGGCACGATAGACGAGCTGCACGGCATGAACGTGCATTTGATGTGGTCCATATGGCCCAACATGAACGGCGACTGCCCCAACCAGATGGAGTTCATACGCAAGGGCCAGATGCTGGGCAACCGGCGCACCTACAACGCCTTCGACCCCGAGGCGCGCAGGACCTACTGGCAGCAGTGCAACGAGAAGCTCTTCCCCAGCGGCATGGACGCCTGGTGGTGCGACTGCTCCGAGCCCTTTGAGGCCGACTGGTACGGCGAGGTGGAGATGCTGCCCGAGGACCGCATGTACTTCAACCTGAACGAGTTCAAGCAGTACATAGACCCCACGCAGGTGCTGGCCTATTCCATCAACCACTCGCGCGGACTGTACGAGGGCCAGCGCGCCGTGACCGACGAAAAGCGCGTGGTGAACCTGACCCGCTCGGGCCTGACCGGCCAGCAGCGCTATGCCACGATATGCTGGAACGGCGACACCTCAGCGACCTGGGACGTGCTGCGCCGCACGATACCCGACGGGCTGAACCTGGCGCTGACAGGCATGCCCTACTGGACGGTGGACGCGGGCGCGTTCTTCGTAAAGCAGTGGAAGCAGTGGTTCGGCTACGGCCAGTACGAGCAGGGCTGCAAGGACGAGGGCTACCGCGAGCTGTACGTGCGCTGGCTGCAGCTGAGCGCGTTCCTGCCCATGATGCGCTCGCACGGCACCGATACCCCGCGCGAGATATGGAACTTCGGCGAGGAGGGCGACACCTATTACGACGCCATCGCCGACTGCATACGCCTGCGCTATATGCTGATGCCCTACATCTACTCCGAGATGGCGGCCGTGCACTTTGAGCGCTCCACCCTGCTGCGCATGCTGGCGTTCGACTTCCGTGAGGACGCCGTGGCGCGCAACATACCCGACCAGTTCATGTTCGGCCGCAGCCTGATGATATGCCCGGTGGTCACGCCCGCCGTGGACGGCATGGCCGAGCGCGACATATACCTGCCCGAGGGCACGGACTGGTACGACTTCTGGAGCAACCGGCGCTATGCGGGCGGCCAGTGGCTGCGCGTGAGCGTGCCGATAAACGGGCTGCCGATATTCGTGCGCGCGGGCGCGATAGTGCCCGTGGGCCCGGACACGCAGTACGCCGACGAATACGCCTGCTGCGAGCCGCTGACGATATACGTCTACCGCGGCGCTGACGGGCGCTTTGCGCTGTACAACGACGCGGGCGACGGCTATGGCTACGAGCGCGGCGAGTACCTGCGCACCACCTACGTATGGCACGACGCGGAAGGACAGCTGGAGCAGACCGTCGAGGGCGACGCGCGCTTTGAAATGGCCGAGCCCCAGATAGAGGTCATCGGCTGATCGACCGGCGACATGCGCCGCAGCCATCGCGGCATGGACGGCCGGACGGTGCTGCGCCGGGCAGATGAGCCTGCCCGGCGCATGCCGCATACGCGCTGCGCAGGCGCTCCCTGCGCCGGAAAGGGAGGTCAACATGTACGGATATTCCTCTTGCAACCTGGTGGACCGCTTTGAGAGCTGGTGGCGGCGCGACCTTACGGGCAGGCCGCTCATGCGCGTGGTGGCGCGCACGGACTCCCCCGCGCCGGCGCTGCCCGAATGCGCCGACCTGCAGGCGAGGTACACCGACTTTGAGCTGCTGCTGGCGCAGCAGCGCCGCTACGACGCCACGCACAGGTACCTGGGCGATTCGTTCGCCGCGCTGAGCGCCGACCTGGGCCCCGGCTCCCTGGCGCTCTACCTGGGGAGCGAGCCCCGCTTTGCGCCCGACACGGTATGGTACGAGCCCTGCATAAGCGACCCCGAGACGCAGCCGCCGCTGCGCTTTGACCCGGACAACCGCTGGTGGCGGCTGCATCTGGAGCTGATAAGGCGGCTCAGGGAGGCGGCGGGACGTGATTTCCGCATCAACATACCCGACCTTATCGAAAACATAGACATATATGCGGCCATGCGCGGGCCGCAGGACGCGCTCTACGACATAATGGACTACCCGGACAGGGTGCATGAGTTCATCAGCCAGATAGACGCGACCTACTTTGAATACTACGACGCGCTGTGCGACATAGTGCGCGACGAGGAGAACGTGACCAGCTACACGGCCTTCGCAATACTGGGCCGCGGCCGCACGGCCAAGATACAGTGCGACTTTTCCGCCATGCTCTCCCCCGACCAGTTCCGCAGCTTCGTGCTGCCCTCGCTGCGCGCGCAGACCGAGCGGCTCGACCACACGCTGTACCACCTCGACGGGCCGGACGCGATACGCCATGTGCCCGCGATAATGGAGCTGGAGCGCCTGGACGCGCTGCAATGGACCTGCGGCGCGGGCCAGCCCGACGGCGCCTGCCCGCGCTGGTACGGCATATACGACCATGTGGTCGCCGCCGGGAAGGGGCTGTGGGTGCAGCTCTACAACGGCGGGGTCGAGGACTGGATACGCGGCGCGGAGAGCCTCATGGAGCGCTACGGCACGAAGATATTCTACTTCTACTTCCCCGACATGAGCCTGAGGGACGCCGAAACGCTGATGGACCGCGCCGAAAAGCGCTGGTGCTGAGCATGACGCGCGCGGAGGTGCTGGACTGCGCCCGCGAGCGCTATGGCACGCGGCCGGACGCGCCCTGGGCCGACTCGCCGGACGCCGTTATCCTGCGGCACGGTTCGGGCGGCAGGTGGTACGGGCTGATAATGAGCGTGGCGCGCGGCAAACTGCGCCCGGGCGCGCAGGGCGAGGCCGACGTGCTGAACGTAAAGTGCGACCCGCTGCTGGTGGACGCGCTGGCCGGACAGATGGGCTTTGTGCGCGCCTACCACATGAACAAGACGCACTGGCTGAGCATAGTGCTGGACGAAGCGCCCGACGACGCGCAGGTGAGGTGGCTGCTGGACGAGAGCTACCGGCTAACCGACGCGCGGCGCGCAGGGCGCAAATGAAGCGCAAAAGCGCTTGCCCCCGGCGGCAGGACATGTGTCCTGCACATTGGGGACAAGCGCTTTTTGCGTGCGCGCGGGTGTTCGGGCGTCAGCCCTCCAGCACGGCGGCGGCGTTGGCCAGCTCCTCGCGTATCTTAATGTGCTGCGGGCAGACCGCTTCGCACTTGCCGCAACGGATGCATTCGGAGGCACGGGCCAGCTTGTGGCCGTTGGTGTTCCAGTTGTAGTTGCCCCTGGCGGACTCCAGATTGCCGTACACCTTGTACATGTTGAAGGACTGGAACGAGCCCGGTATGGCGATGTGCCTGGGGCAGCCCTTCATGCAGTACTCGCAGGCGGTGCAGGGCACGGTGGGTATGGCATCCAGCAGCTCGCGCGCGCGGTCGATGACCTTGCGCTCCCCGGCGGTGAGGGGCTTGAACTCCTTCATGTAGGAGATGTTGTCCGCCATCTGGGCGACGTTGGACATGCCGGAGAGCACGGTTATGATGCCGTCCAGCGAGGCCGCGAAGCGTATCGCCCACGAGGAAGGCGAGGCGTCGGGAGCGGCGGCCCGGAACACGTCGGCGACCTCGGCGCGGGGGTTGGCCAGGTTGCCGCCCTTGACGGGCTCCATGATGATGACGGGCTTGCCGTACTTGCGCGCGACCTCGTAGCACTTGCGGGACTCGATGGTGCTGCTCTCCCAGTCGATGTAGTTTATCTGCAGCTGCACGAAGTCGACGTCGGGATGCGCCGCCAGTATCGCGTCCAGCTTGTCGGCCTTGTCGTGGAAGGAGAAGCCCAGGTGGCGTATCACGCCCTCGGCCTTCTTGCCCTTGAGGAAGTCCCATATGCCGTAATCGTCGAAGAAGTGGGTGCGCTGCTCGCCCAGGTTGTGCAGCAGGTAGAAGTCGAAGTAGCCCGCGCCCGTGCGCTCCAGCGAGGTCTCAAGCATCTGGCGCGCTTCCTCGGCGCTGCCCGCGGCCCAGGCGGGCAGCTTGGTCGTGAGCAGGAAGCTCTCGCGCGGGTAGCGCTTCACCAGCGCCTCGCCTATCGCCTTTTCGGAACGGCCGCCTATATAGCCGTAGGCCGTGTCAAAGTAGTTGAAGCCCGCCTGCATGAACATATCGACCATCTGCTTGGTCTGCTCGATGTCTACCTCCTCGCCCTGCATAGGCAGGCGCATGAGGCCAAATCCCAGCTTGGGTATCGATTCGCCCAGATACCTTTCCATATCGCAATCCTCCCCGGCGCATGCGTTAGCCCGCACGCAGCCGTCAGGGCCATGATACACCCTGGAGCTGGCTCAAGGGCAATACCGGGCGCGTTATTTTTGCGTGTAGTGAGGTAGCGGGGGTGGAGCAGGCTCCCCCCGCTGCTGCGGTTCGCCCAAGTGAGGGTGTCGCTTGGGCGAGGATGCTCTCGCTCATTGGTCGGAGGCAGACAGACCTTCCGGACATTTGCTCGCGAGAGGAAGGAATTTCTTCTCCGGTGGCAGGCTCTCCGCCGCAGAAATGGTCGTGAATCCGGCGTACGCGCTGGAGGGGTTGATTGAAGCACGAGAGGGACTGCGGGACCGAGGGTGCGGCAGGCTCCCCCGCTGCTGCGTTTCGCCCAAGTGACTGTGTAACGTGGGCGGAAATGCACTCGCCTATTGGTCGGGCGGCGGGCCGCCCTCCCGGCCATTCGCTCGCGCAAGGAAGCAATTCCAATTGCTGCGTTTCCGCCGTACACGCCTGCGAAAACGAATTAACGCGAGAGGACTTAGGCCTTCTCGCGCTCTTCCCCGCGATTGAGCGGGAGCGAAATCGAAATGCGCGCCGCGGCAGAGCTGTGCCGCGGCGCGCTGTGCTGCCCATGTGCGGCAACTTATTTGCCTGCTCAGGCCTTGAGTATCTCCTCTATCTCGCTCAGCTCGCCCTCGGTGAACGGCGCGAAGGAGAGCGCCTGCACGTTCTCGATTATCTGCTCGGGCTTGCTGGCGCCTATGAGCGCGGAGGTCACGACCTCGTCGCGCAGCACCCACTGCAGGGCCATCTGGGACAGCTTCTGGCCGCGGCGGGCCGCAAGGTCGTTGAGCCTGCGCACCCGGGCGAGCTTTTCCTCGGTGATGGCCGAGGGCTTCAGGTAGCGGGGGTCGTGCGCGGCGCGGGAGTCGGCCGGTATGCCGTCCAGGTAGCGCGCCGTGAGCAGGCCGTTCTGCAGCGGCGCGTAGGCGATGCAGCCCACACCCTCGCGGCGCAGCACGTCGGTGACGCTGCCCACGCCCTCCACCGCCTCCTCTATCCAGCGGCTGAACATGGAGTAGTTGGGCTGATGAATGAGCAGATGGCTGCCCAGCGCGCCCAGCGCCTTTATGGCCTGCTCGGCCTGGGCGGCGCGGTAGTTGGATATGCCCACGTAGAGCGCCTTGCCGCTGCGCAGTATCTGCTCCAGCGCGCCCACGGTCTCCTCGATGGGCGTGTCCGGATCGGGCCGGTGGTGGTAGAATATGTCCACATAGTCCAGGTTCATGCGCTTGAGGCTCTGGTCCAGGCTGGCTATCAGGTACTTGCGGCTGCCGTGGTCGCCGTAGGGCCCCTTCCACATGTCGTAGCCGGCCTTGGTGGATATCACCAGCTCGTCGCGGTAGGGCTTCCAGTCGCGCAGCATGTGCACGCCGAAGTTGCGCTCGGCCTCGCCGTAGGGCGGGCCGTAGTTGTTGGCCAGGTCGAAATGGGTTATGCCGTGGTCGAACGCCGTGCGCAGCAGCGATTGCTGCACGCCGAACGGGGTTATGTTGCCGAAGTTGTGCCACAGGCCCAGCGATATGGCCGGCAGCATCAGTCCGCTGCGCCCGCAGCGCCGGTAGGACATGCTGTCGTAGCGCGTATCAGCAGCTGTATAAGACATATGCGTATCCTCCCCTGTCGCCTTCGCCGGTCACATCGCGTTCACGGCGTCCACGACCCACTGAATGTGCTCAACGTCCACGGTGGCGGGCAGCGTGCAGTCCGCGCCCAGCAGCACGCCGGTGCTGACGCTCCTTTGCACCAGCTCGCGGGTGAACGCCTGTATCTCCTCGCGGGTGCCGGTGTTCATGAGGCCGGTCGCGCGGTTGTCGAAGCCGCCCAGCACGCACTTGCCGCCGAAGAACTCCTTGCCCTCGGAAAGCCCCATGTTCTCTATGAAGCAGGCCCAGTTGACGGCGGCCGCCGGGTAATCGCGCCACACCTCGAGGTTGTTGGGTATGCCGGCCCAGCCGCAGCAGTGCAGCACGTTGCAGCCGGAGAAGCGGTTGGCGTGCTCAAGCACCTTGAGGTCGCTGGGCGTGATGTAGCGGCGGTACTCGTCGGGGGTGAAGCGGTCCTTTTCGCCGCCCTGCACGCAGTAGTACACGCCGTCGATACCGGCCTCGGTGATGAGCTTTTCGCACAGCAGCGCGTTGTCCTGCGCGATTACGTCCAGCGCGTACTCTATCGCCCGGGGCTCCTCGCGCAGATGGCGCATGACCAGCTCGTCCGAGGTGCCGAACCTTATCGAGGAGAACGGCGCGAACACGTTGTACAGCACCATGCAGTCGCTCTTCAGCCCGGCCTTGACGGCCTTTGCGCGCTCCACCTGGCCGCGGATGAACTCGCTGTCCGGGCCCAGGGGCTGCATGGCGTACCAGTCGCCCGGCTCCTTTGCGGCCTTGGCCACGGGGTTGGGGTAGTCGAAGTAGCCGTCGCACATGAGCTTGGCGATGTCCACGTCGACCTTGTTGTAGTAGCGCAGGTGCGCGTCCACACAGCGCTGGCCCAGCGAGTCCTCCTTGCTGAAGTGGAACCAGAAGCCGACGGGCGGGCGGTCCACCGGCTGATTCTGCATGGCGCGGATGACGCGTTCACGTTTGGTCATTGTGATCTCCTCCTTGCGTTTGTTTGGTTATTTGCATGGCATCATTTCCGGTATGACGCGGCCGGCATGCCCTGCTCGCCCGGGCGTGCGATGGAGCGCTCCCGGCACTGTGCGGGCGGAATCGCAGCGGACGCCGGGCCTTCCCCCCATGCCGTCCGCCGCCTTTGAATGGCCCTGCCGACAGCTAAAGTTTATTGCATGAGCGGGCGGCTGTCAATACGTCCGGAGAAATTTGCGGCATTTGCCCCGGGGCTGCGGGGCCGGTTGGGCATATCGTCAAGGCGCAGGGCGGTATGCGCCGCTTGCGCGCAGGGCCATGGCGGCGCTTGGAATGGTGCGCGCGCACTGGGACGGTCGGGGCGGATGCGCGGCAGAAGCGGGTGTGGCGGCCATGCGGCAATGTTCAGAAATGCGGAGGATAAAGCGTAAGGCGCGGATGATGGCTGCGAAAGGTCGGAAATGCTCAGAACGCGCAGCCAATACATGCGGTCTTGCTTGCGATATGCGAAAGATGCGCGCATGACTTATGCGGAGTTTGTGCAATGAATACAACGCGGTCGGTGCGCGGACTGCTGCGGCGCAGTAGCGGGTGTCATGGCCATGCGGCAATGTTCAGAAATGCGGTGGATAAAGCGTGTAGCGCGGATGATGCTGCGGAATGGTAGAAGCTGCTCAGCGTGCGCGGCAAAAACAGGCGTTTCGTCTGCGGTATGCGATGAAATGCGCGCATGACATATGCGGAGGTCGTGCGATGAATACAACGCGGACGGCGCGCGGACTGATGCGGCGCGGGCAGCCGGCGCAGCTGACGATAGCGCAGCCGCCGTCGATATGCTGCCCGACCGGCGAAGGGGCAGCTGCCGGGTGGGTCCGGCGTGCGCGCGGAGGCGCGGACGATTGTTACGTTTTGTGGAAATATCGTGGCAACCCATTGCGACAGTGGGATTTTGGTGGTATAATCTGCCTACCGGATTAATAGGTAAATGCTTGCGAGGTGCTGATATGGATTCGCGTAAAAGAACGCTGGCCGCGCTCATGGGCCAGGAGGTCGACCGCCCACCCTATTCGTTCTGGCAGCACATGAACCGGGACGAGACCAGCGGGCGCGCCTGTGCGGACGCGCATATACGCTTTGCGCGGGAGACCGGCGTGGACTTCCTCAAGGTGATGAACGACGGGATGCGCGCGCCGTTTGACACCGAGGCGATACGCAGCGCGGGCGACTGGCTCAGCCTGCGGCCCGCGCACGGCAAAAACCCCTATACGGCCGAGATGCTTGCGCGCGGCCGCATGATATGCGACGCGCTGAAGGACCGGGTCGTCATCCACATGAACGTGTTCGCGCCGCTGGCGCTGGCGCGGCGCATAGGCGACGACCGGCTGGCGGCGCACATAGCGGAGAATCCGGCGGCCGTGAAGCAGGGCCTTGCGGTCATCGCGGAGGAGCAGGCGTATCTCGCCGAACAGGCGGTGCGTGAGGCCGGGTGCGACGGCTGCGTGGTGTGCTTTCAGGGCGCGGAGCTGAGGCGCTTCTCGCCGGAGGAGTTCGACGAGTACGTGCGGCCCTACGACATGCGGGTGCTGGACGCGGCCAATGCGGCGAGCGACCTGAACATAGTGCATTTCTGCGGCTGGGACGAATGGAAGAACCGCCTCTCGCTGTGGCGCGGGTACCCCGCGCGCGCCGTGAACTGGGCCATATACGTGGACGGCATGGACCTGGTGCGCGGGCGCGACTACTTCGGCGGGCGGACGGTGTTCGGAGGGTTCGACAACCGCGTACACGGCCTGCTGTACACCGAGCCGCGCGGCGTGGTGATGGAGGAGACGCTCCGCATAGTGAGCGACTATGCGGAGGCCACCGGCTCCACGCGCGGGCTGATGATAGGCGCGGACTGCTCGCTGCTGCCAAACTTCGAGCGCGGGCGGATAGCCTGGGTGCGCGAAGCGCTGGATAACATGTGACTCCCGCCTGGGGAAGGCGTAAATATATATGATGGAGGTATCACCATGAGAGACTGGCACAGACTGTTTAGCGTGGCAGTGGCGCTGCTGCTCGGGTTGACCGGCACGCTGGCGCTGGCCGACGGCATGCCCACCCCGGAACCCAACGTAATGCCCATTGCCAACGGCGATATGACCTTGAGCATTTATGTAGGTATGCCCAATGAAGCCCGCCAGCAGTACACTACCCTGGCCGACCACCCCGTGGTCAAGGAGATAGCGGCCGAGACCGGACTCAACTTCGAGTTCATTCATCCCCCGGAAGGCGACGACGGCACCTTCTTCAACACCACCCTGGCCTCGGGCCAGTACCCGGACATCTTCTCGGCCAGCTTCGTCAACTATCCCGGCGGGCCCGAGGGCGCGATGGACGACGGCGTGCTCATCAACATGGACGAGCTCATCGACCAGTACGCCCCCAACTTCTGGGATATAGTGCGCAGCCGCGGCGAGAGGTTCAACCAGGAGATACGCGGCGACGGCGGAGCGATAATCAAGTTCGGCACCATCTGGCTGCCCGAGTTCGTGAACGACCGCACCCAGACCGGCTTCATGGTGCGCAAGGACTGGATGACCGAGTGGGGCCTGGAAGCGCCCACCACGCTGAATGAGTTCACCGAGCTGTTGCGCGCCTTCAAGGAGCACGGCGTCGAGGTGCCGCTGGCCATATCCAACTTCCTGGATACCTCGGACAACAGCAACTACAACAACTACAACATCATCGCGGGCGCGTTCGGCGTGGCGTTCAAGGACTTCACGCTGGATGAGGAGGGCAAGGTCGTCTACACCCGCACGGACCCGGCCTACAAGGATTTCCTTACCTATATGAATGGGCTGGTCAGCGAGGGCCTGATAGACCGCGACTTCATCACCCGAAAGAACAGCGACGCGCTCAAGCTGTTCTACAACGGCCGCGCGGGCATGACCTACTTCCA